>DATBLK010000281.1:0-20489 GCA_036555405.1 Anaeromyxobacteraceae bacterium | reverse complement strand
GCCCAGGCCCCGACCGGCCGGCGCATCGACCTGGTGCGCGGCCACCCGTCGGCGCGGGCCACGGCGCGGCAGCCCGGGTGCGCCTGCGCGCCGCGGGTTTCCTGAGATCCGGCCAGATTCCGGCTGCTTCCCGGCGATACCGGCCGATTCCGCCCGGCCGCCGCCGGGGTCGCCGACACCCTCGGCGAACCCGGTGGCTTTCTGGTCCCTCGGCGCAGGCCGCGGTATCATGCGTCACTCCAAGTGACGGACGACCTGGGGTCCGGCGGCCCGGAGGCGAGGAATGGAAGCCCATCCGCAGCACGGCGGATTCGTCATCTGGATCACCGGCATGCAGGGCGCCGGCAAGACGACGCTGGCGAACCTCCTCCAGCGGAGGTTGACGGCCGCCGGCCGGGCCGTGGAGCTCCTCGACGCCGACGACCCGGCGCAGGTCCTCACCCGGGGCCTGGGGCCCTCCAAGGAGGACCGCGACGCAGCGGTCCGCAGGGTGGGCCACGTCGCCCGGCTCCTGGCGCGCCACGGCGCGGTGGTGGTGGTGGCGGCCCTGTCTCCCTTCCGCGAGCCGCGCGAGCAGCTCCGCCGCGAGGTCCGGCGCTTCGTCGAGGTCTTCGCCGACTGCCCGCTGGAGGTCCTCCAGCAGCGAAGCGACCTCTACCGCCGCGCCATGGCCCGCGAGGTGACCCACGTCGCCGGCATCGACGACCCCTACGAGCCCCCCACGCACCCCGACGTGGCGCTGCGCACCGATCAGGAGAAGCCCGACGCCGCCGCGCTCCGCGTCTTCCAGTCGCTCGTCGACCAGAAGCTCGTGGGGCCGACCGAGTTCGGCCGCCTCACCGGGGGCCAGCGTCCGCGGCGGGCGAAGCCCGTGAAGGCGGCGGGAAGGAAGGGCCGGAAGGGGAAGCGTCGGGCGGGGTGAAGCGCCCGGATTCGCCTCGGGCGCCTTTGAATCCCGGCCGCGGGTCCGCTAGATTCGCGCCGCCATGACGGGCCTCGAAGAGATCCGCGCCGCCAGCGCCGGCAAGCTGGAGGTGCTGCGCCGGGCCGTGGCCGCGACCGGGGGCGCGGTGGTGGCCTTCTCGGGCGGCGCCGACTCGGCCCTGGTGCTGGCCGTGGCCCGCCAGGTCCTGGGCGACCGGACCCTGGCCCTCACCGCGCACTCGCCGAGCGTGCCGCAGTCGGAGCGCGCGGAGGCCCGGGCCCTCGCCGGCGCGCTCGGCGTCCGCCACCTCGAGGTGACGAGCCGCGAGGGCGACGACCCGGACTACCGCCGGAACGGCACCGACCGCTGCTACTTCTGCAAGAGGGAGCTCTACCGCCTGTGCGCGGAGGCGGCCCGGGAGACGGGTCTCCCGGCGGTGGTCGACGGCTGCAACGCCGACGACCTCCGCGACCACCGCCCGGGACGGAGGGCGGCTCGCGAGCGGGACGTGCGCTCGCCGCTCGCCGAGGCGGGGCTCACCAAGGCGGAGGTCCGCGCCTGGAGCGCCGCCTACGGCCTCCCGACGTGGGACAAGCCGCAGATGGCCTGCCTCGCGTCGCGCCTCCCCTACGGGACCGAGGTCACGCCCGAGCGGCTGGGCCAGGTGGAGCGCGCCGAGGCGGCGGTGCGCGCGCTCGGCTTCCGCGACTTCCGCGTGCGCTGGCACGGGGTCGTCGGGCGGGTCGAGGTCTCCGCCGGCGAGATGGAGCGCGCCTTCGAGCGCAGGGACGAGCTCGCGGGCGCGGTGAAGGGCGCCGGGTTCCGCCTCGCGGCGCTGGACCTCGAGCCCTTCCGCTCGGGTCGAATGAACGAGGCCGCGGGCCTCGGCTTGCCCGTCGTCGGCTGACGGCGCCTCGCGCGGCCCTGCGGCCCAGTGCGCCACTCGCCCGAGCCTGTCGGGCGGGTCCCCTGGCAGGCTTCGCGGGCCCAGCGACGGCCAACACCCTGGAAGGTGGATGGGAATTTGACCTCCGGCTATCAGGTGGTAGCATGTAGGTATACGTAGCTATAAGTAGCTATAGGTAGTCAAAGGAAGGGAAAGGTCATGAACACACACGCCGAGGTGGCCCAGAGCCCGCACAACCGGCTCGAGCCCATGCTCATCCGCCTGCCACCGTACCTGGCGGAGCGACTCCGGCAGCTCGCCCGGGCGACGCGCATCCGCCAGTCGGACTACCTGCGCGAGGCGGTCGCCGACCTCCTCGCGAAGTACGACCACGTCATCGGCACCGGCACCAGGGGATGAGGTCGAGCCCCGGCGCTACCGGTCGCCTTCCGGAGCGCCCTCCGCCGCCTCGGGGGCGGCGCCCGGGAAGAGGGGCGGGTCGTAGGTCACGCCGGCGAGGGTGAGGCCCCACCCCGGGGCGCGGACGCCGCGGTACCTCCCGCGCGCCGCGAGGAGCTCGCCGAGGCGCGACGGCGGTGCGAGGCCCAGGCCGGCCGCCACCGCCGTCCCCACCAGGTTCCGGACCATCGCTCGCAGGAAGCCGCGCCCCTCGAGCACCAGGGCGAGGAGCGGCGCCCCCTCGGCCTCGACGACCTCGGCGGCGAGCAGCGTCCGCACCGTGCCCCGCTGCTCGCCGGGTCGCGCGAAGGCGGCGAAGTCGTGGGTGCCCACGGCCGACGCCAGCGAGGCGCGCACCGCCGCGGGGTCGAGGCGCGCCGCCGCCACCCCGGGGAAGGCCCGCTCGTCGGGAAGCGACCAGGCGAACGGGGCGAGCGGCGGCGGCGGCGGCGCACCGACGAGGTAGGCGTAGCGGCGGCTCAGGGCCGAGGCCCGGGCGTGGGCGCTGGCCGGGACGCGGGCCGCCTCGAGACAGAGGATGCCCGGGGGTGTGCCGGCGTTCACGGCCGCGCGGAGGGCGGCCGGCCCGTGCTCGGCGCGGGCCCAGAAGGTGGCCACCTGCCCCAGCGCGTGCACGCCGGCGTCGGTGCGGGCGGCGACGTCGATTCGCCCCGAGAGACCCAGGGGGCGCAGCGCCTGCTCCAGGCAGGCCTGGACGCTGGGGAGGCCGGGCTGGCGCTGGTAGCCGCGGAAGGCGCCTCCGTCGTAGGCGAGCCGGAGCGCGTAGCGAGCCCTGCGCACGGCGTGGTACGTTCGCACGGCCCGCCGGTCGCCGGAAGCGGGCCTCTCCCATGCGCGCGCCGAAGAGCCGCGAGACGCACGCCGCCCGGGAGGCGCCCGCCGCGCCCGAGTGGACGTTCCTGAAGGACGGACAGGCCTTCGGGCCGGTCTCCGGGGAACGGCTGCGGGAGCTCGTCCGGGACGGCGAGGTCGGCGCCGACACGCTCGTCGCCCCCGACGGCGCCGAGTACCGGCCCCTGGGCGGGATCACCGACTTCCTCGTCGACCTGCGGAAGGCGGAGGCGCGCCAGCGGGTGGAGCGCGAGGTCACCGCGTCGCGCCGGCTGGCGCGGCGCCGGCGCCTCCTGGGCTGGGCCGCCGCCGGCGTCCTGGTGGCCGGCGGCGCGGCCGGCGCCGGCTGGCTCGCCGTCTTCAGGCCCTGGGAACGGCGCAGCGCCCTGCTCGACGACTTCGGCAACGGCGTGACGGTGTCGATCCCGGCGCGGGTCGGAGCGGGACGGCCTCGGGCCGTCGAGGCCGCCGAGGTGGCGGTGCCGAGGGCAGGGGAGGCGTCGGCGAGGGTCCCGCGCCGGCGCGAGCTCGAGCGGGCGGCCCCGGCGCCGGCGTCGGCGCCCGCAGGCGGCGACGGCCTCGTCGAGGCGCGCTGGGACCGCGGCGACATCGAGGCGGTGGTGGGCCGGGAGCAGCGCACCCTGGCGCCCTGCCTGCGCCGGGAGGCGGGCCGGTCGCCGGACTTCGCCGGGGAGATCCCCATCGAGTTCGCGGTGGGCAACGAGGGGCGCGTCGAGGCGCTGTGGATCGAGGAGTCGCGCTTCCGGACCGGCCCGCTCCGCGATTGCCTGCTGCAGGCCCTGCAGCGCTGGCGCTTCAAGCCCTTCCCGGGCCAGCGGCCGGTGGTGGCGCTCTCCTTCCGCATCGGCGCCCCGTGACCGCCACCACCGAGCGGCTCGCGGCCCGTATCGACGAGCTGCCCGAGGGCTCGCTGCGGCGGCGCACCCTCGAGGGGGCGCGCCGCTTCAAGGCCTCCTGGGTGGAGATGGCGCGCCTCCTCGCCGAGGTGCGGGACGGCGAGCACTGGCGCGAGTGGGGGCACCCGAGCTACCCGGCCTACTGCGCCCGCGAGCTCTTCATCCGCCGCCAGACCGCCGAGAAGCTGGCGGCCTCCTTCGGCTTCCTCGAGCGCCACGAGCCGGAGCTGGCGCGCGGCGAGGGTCGGGGCGCGCCGCCCTTCGAGGTCGTCGAGATCCTCTCGCGCGCCGAGGCGCAGGGCCGCCTTCCCGCCGGGGCCTGGCGCGAGCTCCGCGACGAGGTCCTGGAGCGGCCGCCGCTCCCCGGTGCGCTCTCGCGCCAGATCGCCGAGCGCTGGGGACCGGAGGAGCGGCCTCGGCCTCCGCCCGGCGAGCGGCTGGCGCGGCTCGCGGCCGCGGCTCGCCGCCTGGCAGACGCCTGCGCCGACGAGAAGCGCGTGCCGCGCAGCGTCGCCGAGCGCGCCCGGGCGCTGGCCGAGGCCCTCGGCGCCCTGGCGGAGGGCTAGCGTGCGGCGCGCCCCCCCGCGCGCGAAGCCTTCGTCCCCTGGCTCGTTTGGTGTACCATCGGCCGTCGAGGAGAGCCGTGAGCCGGAAAGAGCACCAGCACGGGAACCTGAGCTGCTCGTTCTGCGGGAAGGGGCAGCGCGAGGTCCGAAAGCTCATCGCCGGTCCCACCGTCTACATCTGCGACGAGTGCATCCGGCTCTGCAACGACATCATCGTGGAGGAGACCGAGCGGGACGACGCCCGCCCTTCGGTCTCGCTCCCGACGCCCGCCGAGATCAAGACCTTCCTCGACGACTACGTCGTCGGCCAGGACCGGGCCAAGAAGGTCCTCTCGGTCGCCGTCTACAACCACTACAAGCGCGTCTACGCCAGGAGGTCGGCCCGCTCGCCGAGGCCCGGGCAGGCGCGGACCGGCCCGGACGACGTCGAGCTCCAGAAGTCGAACATCCTGCTCGTGGGCCCCACCGGCTCGGGGAAGACGCTCCTGGCCCAGTCCCTGGCCCGCTTCCTCAACGTCCCCTTCACCATCGCCGACGCCACCAGCCTCACCGAGGCGGGCTACGTCGGCGAGGACGTCGAGAACATCATCCAGAACCTCCTCCACAACGCCGACTACGACGTGGAGAAGGCGACGCGCGGCATCGTCTACATCGACGAGATCGACAAGATCGCCCGCAAGGGAGACAGCCCCTCGCCGACGCGGGACGTCGGCGGCGAGGGCGTGCAGCAGGCCCTGCTGAAGATCATCGAGGGGACCCGCGCCAACGTCACGCCCCGCGGGGGCAAGAAGTACAACCAGCAGGAGTACATCCAGGTCGACACCTCCAACGTCCTCTTCATCGTGGGCGGGGCCTTCTGCGGCATCGAGCAGATCATCCGGCGCCGCGTCGGCGTGAAGGGGCTCGGCTTCGGGGCCAAGATCGAGCGCAAGGACGAGGTGACGCTGGGCCAGCTCCTGGCGCGCATCGAGCCGGGCGACCTGGTGAAGTTCGGGATGATCCCGGAGTTCGTGGGGCGCGTGCCCATCATCGCCACGCTCTCCGACCTGGGCGAGGACGACCTCGTGACCATCCTCACCCAGCCGAAGAACGCGCTCACCAAGCAGTACGTCAAGCTCTTCGAGATGGAGAAGGTGAAGCTCTCCTTCACGCGGGAGGCGCTGCGCGCCTGCGCCCGCGAGGCGATGCGCCGGAAGTCGGGGGCGCGCGGGCTCCGCGCCATCATGGAGCAGGCGATGCTCGACATCATGTACGACGTCCCGTTCCGCGACGGCGTGAAGGAGTGCAAGATCACCGAGGGCGTGATCCTGAACAAGGAAGCGCCGCTCCTCTCCTTCGAGAAGGAGAAGAAGCTCGCCTGAGGCAAGGCGGGTTCACACTGTTGCGGGAGCGCACCCCGCGGCCGGCCGGAAACCCTCCATGGGACGGGCGGTTGCCTCCGGCACCCCCGTTGCTACGCAGGAGCGTGAAGCCCCCGGGCGCCTGGCTCGTCCGTCGGGCAGGAGGATGCCATGCTCCGCTCCGCCCTCGTCTCCCTGGCCGCCCTGACGGTCCCGCTCCTTGCCCGCCCGCAGGCCGACCCCGACTGGCCGGACGAGCCCGGATGGCAGGACGTCTCGCCCGCTCCCGGCGACCCCGAGGTGGACGTCACGGTGGCCCCGGGCTCCGGGGTGACGCTCGACACCTTCCGCGAGGGGCTCGCCCCGCATGGAGAGTGGGTCACCGTTCCCCGGTACGGCCAGGTCTGGCGTCCCTACGACCTCGGCGCCGACTGGCGGCCCTACACCCGCGGCCGGTGGGAGTGGACCGACGAGGGATGGCTCTGGGTGTCCGACGAGCCCTTCGGCTGGGCGACCTACCACTACGGCCGCTGGGCCGTCGAGCCGGGCCTCGGCTGGTTCTGGGTGCCCGGCTACCGCTGGGCCCCGGCATGGGTGACGTGGCGCTACGGGCCGGACTACGTGGGCTGGGCTCCGCTCGGTCCCGGGTGGTCGCTCTACGCGTCGGTCTCCCCCATCGCCCTCGGCTGGTGGACGTTCGTCCCCGGCGCCTACTTCGTCGGGCACCCGGTCTGGCGCCATTGCTACCCGGTGCACCAGCACCGCGGCCTCTACGCGGCGACCCGCCCCGCCCCGCCGCGCTCGACGCTCCACGGCCGCCCCGCTCCGGCCTGGGGTGGGCCGTCGCGTCGCTTCGTGGAGGAACGGACCGGACGCCCGGTGGTCGCGAGGCGCGTCCACCCCGTCGGCTCCCCCCACGCCACGACCGCCCCGGCCGGCGCCCTCCCCGTCTACCGGCCCGGGGCGCGGCCCGCGAGGCCCTCGTCGGCTTCGACCTGGGGCGGAAGGAGGCCCGGGGGCCCGGCGCAGACGCCGCCGGTCGCCGCGCCGCGGTCCACCCCCAGGGCCGGGCCACAGCGCGGGCCGCGGTCCACCCCCGGCGGCGCGCCGCAGGTCGCGCCGCGGTCCGCCCCCCGGGGCGCGCCGCAGGTCGCGCCCCGCGCGGCACCATCGCCGCGGGCCTCGCCGGCACCTCGAGCCGCGCCGCAGGCGGGCGGGGGCCGCGGCGGGGGCCAGGGCGGCGGGGGACATGGGAACGGCGGGCGCGGCGGCGGCCACGCGCGCCCGCGCTGACCGCCCCGAGGCGGGGGACGAGCCCCCTCTCCCTACTGCGTCCGGGTGACGCGGAGGGTGGTGGTCATCCGGCGGCCGGTGTCGAGGTCGCTCGCGCTCACGGTGAGGATGCCCTCGACGTTCACCTCGAAGAGCACCTCGAGGCGGACGCCGCCCGCCCGCGCCGGCCGGACGCCGCCGAACACGAACTCGCCGAGGAGCTCGTTGTCGCGGACGCTGGTCTGGTCGCCCTGGAAGATGCGCACCGCGAGCTCGCTCTGGTTCTCGATCGAGCTGGTGGCGGCGAGCGCCCGGGCGTTGGGGATGGGCGAGTTCCGCGGGAGCACCACGTGCATGGAGCCGCCGGCGGCCTCGAGGCCGATGGCCATGGGGATGACGTCGAGCAGCGTGAGCTTGAGATCGCTGTCGTCCTGGAGCGACCAGGCGTAGAGCGCGGCGCCGATGGCCACCGCCTCGTCCGGGTGGACGCCCTTCGACGGCGTCTTCTTGAAGAGCGCGGTGAGTCGCTCCTGGACGAGCGGCATCCGCGTCTGGCCGCCGACGAGCATGACCTGGTCGATGCCGGCGGGCGAGGTGCCCGCGTCGTGGAGGACGCGCCGGACGATCTCCAGGGTGCGGTCGACGAGCGGCGAGGTGAGCTCCTCGAGGAGGTCCCGCGTGAAGCGCATGTCCAGGTTCAGGGGCTGGCCCTGGGGCGTCATGGTGATGAAGGGAACCGAGAACGGCGCCTCGGTCCGGGAGGAGAGGTCGATCTTCGTCCGCTCGGCCAGGTCGCGGATGCGCTGCATCGCGACCGGGTCGCCCCGCAGGTCGATGCTGGTCCGGCCCTGGAACTCGGCGAGCACCCGGTCGATGACCGCCTCGTCGAAGTCGATGCCCCCGAGGAAGATGTCCCCTCCGGTGGCCTTCACCTCGAAGACCCGGTCGCGGATGTCGATGATGGAGACGTCGAAGGTCCCACCCCCGAGGTCGTAGACCAGGACGCGCTCCTGGAGTCGCTTGCCGATCCCGTAGGCCAGGCTGGCCGCGGTGGGCTCGTTGATGATGCGCACCACCTCGAGGTCCACGAGCCGCCCCGCCTCCTTCACCGCCTGACGTTGCCGATCGGTGAAGTAGGCCGGCACCGTGACCACCGCGCGCGAGACCTTGAAGCCGAGGTGGTCGGAGGCGACGTCGCGGATCTTCGCCAGGATCTTGGCCGCGATCTCCTGCACCTGGAAGGCGCGCCCCTGCACGTCGAGCTCGACGTCGTTGCGGGCGCCGGGGTGGACCGGGTACTGCACCGACTGCCGGACCGTCTCCACCACCTCGTCCCGGGGGGAGCGGCCGATGAGCCGCTTGGTGGCGTAGAGGGTGTTCCGCGGGTTGAGCTGCCACTGCCGCTTGGCGTCGTGCCCGACGAGCTCGTTCCCCTTGTCGTCGATGGCGAAGATGGAGGGGATGGTCGTGTCGCCGCCCTTGTAGGGGACGAGCTTCACCTGGCCGTCGCCGACGACGATGGCGCAGCAGCAGTTGGTGGTGCCCAGGTCGATGCCGACGATGGTCTCGGGGGAGAGCCCGCCCACGCGCGGATGGTACACCGGGGCGCCGACGGCGAGCCATGGGCGGCCCCGGTTTGCGCCGCACCGCCGGCCGTGTGACAGTCCCGCCATGGACGCCCGCGGCTTCCTCGCCTCGGTCGGGAGCGGCGTGCAGGCCGCCTTCGCCGAGCAGCGGAGCATCCTCTCCTTCGAGGAGTACCTCGACGGCTTCATGAAGGCGCCGCGCCTCCAGGCCCGGGGCGCGGCGCAGTGGCTCAAGGACGCCGTCGAGCACTTCGGCTCCGAGGAGCTGGCGACGCCGGTGGGGCGGCTGCGGCGCTGGCGGCTCTTCGACCTCCCCTTCGCTCCCGAGGCGGCCTCCTCGCGCGTCGCCGGCCACGAGGAGGTGCAGGCGTCGGTGGTGCGCATCCTGGGGAACTTCGTCCGCAGCGGGCGCGCCGACAAGCTCATCCTCCTCCACGGGCCCAACGGCTCGGCCAAGTCCACCATCGTCGCCGCGCTGGTCCGCGCCATGGAGGCGTACTCGCGGATGTCCGAGGGAGCGCTCTACCGGTACAACTGGGTCTTCCCGAGCGAGAAGAGGGTCCGGGGCGGCGGCACGGTCGGCTTCGGCGGGGGAGGGGGCGCGGCCGGCGACCCTGCGAGCTACGCGTACCTCGAGGGCGACGCCATCGACGCGCGGCTCGCCTGCCCGCTGCGCGACCACCCGCTGCTGCTCGTCCCCCGCGCCGAGCGCCGCCGGCTCCTCGAGGAGCGGTGCCAGCCCGCCAGCCGGGGCGGGGCCGGCGAAGGCGACTTCGTCCTCGCCGACGCCGTCGCCGACGGGGAGCCCTGTCCCTTCTGCCAGCAGATCGTCTCGGCGCTGCTCGGCGCCTACCACGGCGACTACCTGCGCGTCCTTCGCCACGTGCAGGTGGAGCGCTTCTACGTCTCGGCGCGCTACCAGCAGGCCGCGGTGGCGGTCGAGCCGCAGCTCTCCGTCGACGCCAGCGTCCGCCAGATCTCCGCCGACCGGAGCGCCGCCTCGCTGCCGGCGGCGCTGCAGTCGGTGGCCCTGCTCGAGCCCTTCGGCCCGCTGGTGGCGGCGAACCGCGGCCTCCTCGAGTACGCCGACCTCCTGAAGCGCCCCCTCGAGACCTTCAAGTACCTGCTGGGCACGAGCGAGACGGGCCGGGTCTCGCTCGAGACGCTCATCCTCCACCTCGACCTGGTGCTCGTCGCCAGCGCCAACGAGAAGCAGCTCGCGGCCTTCAAGGAGACGCCGGAGTTCCAGAGCTTCAGGGGGCGCATCGAGCTGGTCCGGGTCCCCTACCTCCGGCGCCGGAGCGTGGAGCGGGCCATCTACGACCAGCAGGTGACGACGGAGACCGCGGGCAAGCACATCGCGCCCCACGCCACCGACGTCGGCGCCGTCTGGGCGGTCCTCACCCGCCTGAAGAAGCCGCAGGCCGACCGCTACCCGGCCGGCCTGCGCGCGGTCGTGGACGGGCTCACGCCCCTGGAGAAGCTCCGCCTCTACGACCAGGGGACGGCGCCGGACCGGCTCGGGCTGGCCCAGGCGAGGGACCTCCGGGCCCGCCTCCAGGAGATGTTCCGCGAGTCGGACGTCTACCCCATCTACGAGGGGCGGACCGGCGCCAGCGCCCGCGAGATCAAGACGGCCATCTTCAACGCCGCGCAGAGCCCGCGCTACCGCTGCCTCACCCCCATGGCCGTGCTCCAGGAGCTCACCGCCCTGTGCCGGGACGTCTCGGTGCACGAGTTCCTGCAGCAGGAGGTCGTGGGCGGGTACCACGACCACGCCGCGTTCGTGACCGCGGCCGAAGGCGAGCTCCTCGACACGCTCGACGAGGAGATCCGCGATTCCATGGGGCTGGTGCCCGAGTCGCAGTACCGCGAGCTCTTCGACCGCTACGTCGCGCTCGTCTCCTCCTGGGTGAAGGGCGAGCGGGTCCGGAACCGCGTCACCGGTGCCTACGAGCAGCCGGACGAGGAGCGGATGGCCGAGTTCGAGCGCATCGTGATGACGGCGCGCGACGACCGGAACGCCTTCCGGCGCTCGCTCATCTCCGCCATCGGCGCCTACCGCGTGGACCACCCCGAGGGCAGCATCGACACCGCCGCCATCTTCCCCGACCTCTTCAGGCGGCTGCGGGACCACTACTTCGAGGAGCGGAGGCGGGAGCTCCAGCGAAACAAGGAGAACGTCCTCCACTACCTCTCCGACGAGCGGGGGATGCTCGACGACAAGGCCCGGCGCGACGTGGAGCGCACGCTCGCCGGCCTCCGCGACAAGTACGGGTACTGCGAGCACTGCGCCCAGGACGCGGTGCTGTTCCTCCTGCGCAAGCGGTACGAGGACTAGGGTCCGGGCGCGCCGCCGGTGCTCGGGGCCGGGGTCGAGGTCGGGGGTCCGGCCGGGGCGAGGGGGGCAGCCGGGGTCGTCGGCGGCCGCTTCACCTCGATCCAGTGGGCCACTCCCGCCGGGCCGGTCGACGCCCGCGCCTCGAGGCCCACCGCCAGGTCGGCGACCGTGCCCGGGCTCCCCTCGAGGAAGACCATGGTGTTCCGGTCGAAGGTCAGCTTCGCGGTCTCCTCCGCGCCGGCGATCGTCAACGAGCGCTCCGGGCGGGAGACCGAGGCGATCCGCCCGGACACGGTCCGGGCGGCGGTGCGGGGCGGCTCGGGATCGGCCGCGAGGGCGAGCAGCAGGGCGAGGGCGGCGGCGGGCATGGCACCTCCGATGGGATACGATAACGCCGGATCCCTCGACGGGCCCGCGCCCACCGGAGGAACGATGGACCGCCGCGCCAGCTGGGACGAGTACTTCATGAACGTCGCGCGCGTGGTCGCCAGCCGGGCGACCTGCGACCGGAAGCACGTCGGCGCGGTCCTGGTCCGCGACCGCACCATCCTCTCCACCGGATACAACGGGTCGATCCGCAGCCTGCAGCACTGCAGCGAGGCCGGCCACATGATGGAGGACGGACACTGCGTGCGCACCGTGCACGCGGAGGCGAACGCCATCATCCAGGCCGCCAAGAACGGCGTGGCCATCGAGGGCGCCACCATCTACACGACCGCCTCCCCCTGCTGGCCGTGCTTCAAGCTCATCGCCAACTCCGGCTGCCGGCGCATCGTCTTCGGCGAGTTCTACCGCGACAGCCGGGTATTCGAGTACGCCACCGCCCTGGCCATCGAGCTCGCCGAGCTGAAGGTCCCGGCGCGGCCCGACCTCGGGGCCGACGACATGGGACCGGCGCGGCCCGTCGTCGCCGGCCAGGACGGCTCCGCGCGATAGCGCCGGCGGGGCGGGCGCGCGGGAACGATCCGCGATATGGATGGCCTGGCGATGGGCGCGGAGGGCGGCACGATGGAGCGGCCGGAGCGCCTCGGCGGCGAGCCGGGGGAGCACGGGTTGCAGGCCCTGGTCCTGGCCTGCGCGGCGCGGGGCATGGCCCACGCGGTGCGGAACCCGCTCAACGCCATCGGCCTCCAGGCCGCGCTCATCGCCGACAAGGTCGGCGCAGAGCCGCGCATCGCCGAGGCCTGCGCCCCGCAACTCGCCCGGCTCCAGGAGCAGGTGGCGCGGATCGACGAGGAGCTGCGCCGCCTCCTGGCGGTCGTGGAGGGAGAGCGCGCCGACGCCTGGGACCCCGGCGCCCTCGTGGCCGAGGCGGCCCACCTCTTCGGCCACGAGGCCCGCCGCCGCCGGGTCTCCCTCGAGGTCAGCGCCGGCGGCGAGAGGGGACGGGTCCGGGGGGACGGCGCCCGGGCGGCGCGCGCCTTCCACGGTCTGGTGTGGCGGGCGCTGGCGGAGTCGGGGGAGGGCGGCCGCGTCGTGCTCCGCTCCCAGGTGAGTCCGGGCGAGATCCTGCTGGGCGTCGAGCACGCGGCGGCGGCCGGCGAGGTGGCGCCGCCCTGGGTCGAGCGCGCCGCGGCCGCCGCAGCCGGCGCGCTGGGCGGGCGGCTCGAGGCCCAGGCCGGCGAGAGGCTTCGCGCCGTTCTCCGGCTTCCGGCGGAGGGCGCGTGAAGCACCGGCTCCTCATCGTGGACGACGACGCCGACGGACGCGACGCCATGGGCGAGCTGGCCCAGCGCTGGGGGTACGAGGTGCTCGTCGCGAGCGACGGGACCGAGGCGCTGCGCCGCGCCACCGACTGGCACCCCGACGTTCTCCTCACCGACCTCGTCATGCCCAACATGGACGGCCTCTGGCTGCTGCGAGCGCTCCGGGCCGAGCTCCCGGACCTGCCGGTGGTGCTGCTGACCGGGCAGGGCACGGTGCAGACCGCGGTGCAGGCCATCAAGGAGGGGGCCTACGACTTCATCGAGAAGCCGCTGGACGTGGCGCGGCTTCGGGTGGTGCTGGAGCGTGCGCTGGAGAAGAAGGAGACGCTGCGCGAGGTGCAGCTCCTGCGGCGGCGCCTGGCGGCCCTGGCACCCGGGACGGACCTCATCGGGCAGGGTGCGGCGATGCAGCAGGTGGCGGAGCTCGTGAAGAAGGTGGCGCCCGCCAACGCCAGCGTGGTCATCACCGGGGAAAGCGGGACCGGGAAGGAGGTGGTGGCCCGCGCCGTCCACGGCCTCTCGCCGCGCAAGGACAAGCCCTTCGTGGCCCTGAACTGCTCCGCGATCCCCGCCACCCTCATCGAGTCCGAGCTCTTCGGGTACGAGCGCGGAGCCTTCACCGGGGCCGATCAGCGCCGGCTCGGGAACTTCGAGCTGGCGACCGGGGGGACCCTCTTCCTCGACGAGATCGGCGAGCTGCCGCTGGAGATGCAGGGGAAGTTCCTGCGGGTGCTCGAGGAGCGCCGCCTGCGCCGCCTCGGAGGGAAGGCCGAGGTCGAGGTGGACGTCAGGGTCCTGTGCGCCACCAACCGGGACCTCAAGTCCGAGATCCGGGCCGGGCGCTTCCGCGAGGACCTCTACTTCCGGCTCCACGTCTTCACGGTCCACCTCCCGCCGCTCCGGGAGCGCCGCGAGGACGTCCCCCTCCTGGTCCAGCACTTCATCGGGAAGTACGCCAGCGAGACGAACAAGCACGTCCGGGGGCTCACGCCGCAGGCCATGGCGGTGCTCCAGGCCTACCACTGGCCCGGCAACATCCGCGAGCTCCGCAACACCGTGGAGCGGGCGATGATCCTCGTCGACGGCGACCTCATCGGGGAGGAGCACCTGCCGCCCGACATGCGGCCGCCCGCCGCCGAGACCGCGTCGCTGCGCCTGGCCCTGGGGCTCGAGCTCCGCGAGGTGGAGAGGGAGTACATCCTCGCGTCCCTCCAGCGGAACGGGGGCAACAAGGCCCGGACCGCCGAGGGGCTCGGCATCAGCGAGAAGACGCTCTACAACAAGCTGCACCGCTACGCGGCGAGGGCCCGGGCGCGCCCCGGCGAGCCCGGCGCCGGCGAGGAGGTCGGCGGAACCGACGACGCTCCGGGCGAGGGCGTCTAGCGCTTGCGCCGCCGGCCGCCGGCGGCCATGCTCACCCGCAGGAGGCTCCTCCCATGCCCGAGCGCACGGTCGAGATCTTCGGCAAGGACACCTGAAGCTACACCACCGCCGCCCGTGTGGATTTCGGCAAGCGTGGCTACCGGGTCGAGTACCGCAACGTGAAGAAGGACGCCGGGGCGATGGCGCGGTTCCTGGAGCTCTCCATGGGCGACCGGCGCGTGCCGCTCATCCAGGAGGAGGGGCGGGTCACCATCGGCTTCGGCGGGACCTGAGGCGTCTAGCGGCCCCGGTCCGGGGCCGGCGGCCGTCTACCGCCGCCCGTAGAGGGCTCGCTTCGCGCCCCGCGGGACCATTCCGCCGCCCAGCACCTGCGGCGGGACCGCCTCCAGGTGGAACTGGTACCACTCCGCCTCGTACAGCTTCCCCAGCTTGAGCTTCTTGTCGTTCTGGAGCGCCTGGAACGCGGCCTTCAGCTTGGCGTCGGAGGGATTCGCCGCCGCCCCGCGCCCCAGCACCTTCACGGCCTCCTCGTGCCGCCCCTCCTTCTCGAGCACCCAGGCGTAGACGCACCAGATCAGGCCCTCCTTCTTGCTGGCCCGGACCGCCTGCTCGAGGACCTTGGTGGCGCCGGCGACGTCGCGGGTCCGCCAGCGCTGCGCCGCGAGCATGGCCCGCGCCAGGCCGTGCCGCGAGAAGCTCTTCTCGAGATGAGGGAGCGCCTCCGCGAACTCCTTGCGGGCGTAGTGGAGGATGCCGAGCTGGGAGTGGAGCTGGGCGCCGACCAGGAACTGCCACCGGGCGTGCGCGAAGCCGGATTCCAGGACCTGGATCGCCTTCTCGAAGTGCTGGCCGCGGAGCTCCTTGTGCGCCGCCTCGAAGAGCGCCTCCAGGCGCTTCATCGACCGCCTCGCCAGCAGGAGGTAGGCGGCGGCCGCCACCACGACGCCGGGCGCCACCGCGCCGGTCCACCCGAAGCCGGTCCCGAGACGGACCGCGGTGGCCACCGCGAGGCCGGCGGCGAGGCTGAGCGCGAGGTTGATCATGGACGCTCCCGGAGCGCCGATCGATTACACGGGGACCCTCGGCGCCGGCAAGCGAAAACGGGTCCGGGTGGTGGTGGCCCTCCCCGGGGTCGAACCGGGATGGGGGGTCGCCCCACTCGATTTTGAGTCGAGCGCGTCTACCAGTTCCGCCAGAGGGCCGGCATCGCGACGCCGGGGACGCTAGCACGGAAGGGATCTTTGCGCACGCCCGGGAATGGTTGTATATGAGGCCGCTCCGTTGGATTGACGGTTCATACCAGGGGTGCCAATCCGGCACAATCCCATTTCACGAGGAGAGCGCATGCCCCGAGCCGCCCGCAGCACCATCGACGACGTCGTCCGCAGCGCCATCCAGGGCGTGATGAGGCGGGTGGCGGCACAGATCGCGAGGGCCGTCGCCGAGGTCGCGGCCCGGCAGGTCGACGCCGAGATCGGCAGCGCGGTGGCGCGGGCCGGCCGGGTGCGCGGCCGCGCCCGGAAGGCGCGGTCGTCGCGCCGCGCCGGCGACATCACGCGCTGGGTCGCCGACCGGAGGGCCCGGCGCGTCCCCAACTTCGTCATCGAGGCCACCGGCGGTCTCGACACCAAGAAGAAGATCGTCGCCAGGTACGGCGAGGGGGCTGCCTTCGAGAAGGGGAAGCCGCTCCCCAAGGTGAAGTAGCCGCACCCGCAGCGCTGGTCGCCCGCGCCGATGCGGCCCGGGCCCGAGGCCGCCGGGCCGGGGGTGCGGGCCCCGCCGGCCGGGCCCCGCCGGCCGGGCCTCGCCCCGTCAGGGCGCCGCCGCCGCCGCGCCGCGGGCCAGCAGCAGCCCCTCGAGCGCGTCCTCGACGGCCGCGAGAGCCTCGTCGGCGTTGCGCCCGTCGATGATGGGGAAGTCACCGGGGGAGAGCAGGCAGCGGGCGGCGACGGAGCCGCCCGTGTTGCGGAAGAGCTCCACCTGCACGGTCCGGCCCCCACAGCGGATCTCGCGAATGCCGATGAGCTTGTCGCGGTTCACGGCCCCTCGGTGAAGCAAGGTCGGAGCCAGGCCGACCCGGCTCGGCCGAGCTCCGGAGGCTCGATTCCTGGCCCGGGGCAATTCACCCTCGATATCGCCGGCTTGCCCCAGCTCGCGAGCGCAAGAGCTGCGTTGAGGCTCGATTCCTGGCCCCTTCCTTGCGGCCCGATATCGAGCCCGGAGCCTGGATTCTGGCCACGGAAGGGTAGAAGAAGTGACCACTTGGGAGCGACGCCGGGTCGCACCAGCCGGGGTGATCGGCCCACCGGGGTAGGCTGGCACCTCCCTTGCTCAGGGGACACGCCGTGCTCCTCTCACGGTACGTCCTCACGTACCGCGACGTCCGTCGCGGGGAGCACGTTCTCTACGACGTCGTCGGCGACCGCTACGTCGGCGTGGACGACGCCGGGCTCGAGTCCATCCAGGGCTGGCGAGCGCGGGCGCCGACGGCCGAGGAAGCCGAGGCGGCGCGGTCGCTTGCCGAGATGGGCTTCGTGGTCCCCGACGCCGCGGCCGACGACGCGCGGCTCGCGGTGCACGAGCGCTCGGTCGCCGAGGGCATCCCCGGCACGGCGTACGTGACGCTGATGCCGACGCTGGCCTGCGACCTGGCCTGCGACTACTGCATCCAGAAGGACCACCCGCAGGTCGGCCACATGAAGCCCGACGTCGAGGCGGCCGCGCTCGCCTGGATCGCAGGCCGGGTGGTGGCCACCCGCGCGCGCCGGCTCGTCGTGCACTACCTCGGGGGCGAGCCGCTCGTCCGCAGGGACTTCGTGCTGCGGACGGCCACCTGGCTCGCCCAGGATTCCCGGGGCCGCGGCGTCGCCTTCGAGTGGGAGATCACCAGCAACGGCGTGCAGCTCGACGTCGCGTTCGCGCGCGCGATGGCGGCGCTGGGCCCGGGGTCCATCAAGGTGACCCTGGACGGCGACCGCGAGACCCACGACGCCGCCCGCACCTTCCGCGGCGGGCGCGGCAGCTTCGACCGGGTCTTCGCGGCGATGGCCGCGGTGGCGCGCCAGGTCCCCGGCGTCCGCGTCCGCATCGGCGGGAACTTCCGCCCCGGGCAGGAGGCCTCCTACGAGCGGCTCCTCGACCGGATCCGCGGCGCGGGGCTGGCCGGGAAGATCGACTCCTTCCGCGTGAAGCCCGTCATCGAGGCCGGGGGCTGCGCCTCGGCCTGCGGCAGCGGCGGCGCCGATTCCCTGGTTCGCATCGGCGCGTCCGCCCGGGCGAAGGGCGTGGCGCGCCAGGCGTCGGGCGGCATCGACGAGGTCTCGCCCTGCGAGCTCCACTGGGACCGGGCCTGGACCATCGACCCGGCCGGCCGCGTCTACAAGTGCGTCGCCGTCGCCGGCCGGCCCGAGATGGCCCTCGGCGACGTGGTCGCCGGCGCCGGCCGCCCCGACCCGCTCACCGCCGGGAAGCCCTGGTCCTCCTGCGGCGACTGCGCCTTCGTGCCGGTCTGCCGCGGCGGCTGCCTGGGCGGCAAGTACGCCGCCGGCGGCCGGCTCGGCGAGGTCGCCTGCGACCGCGAAGGGCTCGACATCCGGTTCCGCGAAGAGATCGTCCGCCGCTACCTGGAGGAGTTCCCCCCCGCAGCAGTTCAACCCGCAGCCTGAACCAGAGGATGCCATGACCGTCAAGACCAGCTCGCGCCGCTCGACCCGCACGACGTTGCCCTGCGGCGGGATCTCCGGGTAGTCAAGACATCCTCCCAGTGGGCGCTTGAGCCCGCGCGCCGGCCGTGCGATCACGGTCGCGTGCGCCGCGGGCTCGTTCCGTTTCTTCTCGGCGCGCTGGCCTGCGGACGGCCGGCGCCGATCGAGGATCTAGTTGTTCGGCTGGCCGTCGTGGCGCCCATCGGCGACGTGTCGCCCGAGGCCCACTCGGGCGCCGCGCCGTTTGCCGCCGACCTCGTCTTCGAGCCGCTCCTGCGCCCCGAGGCGGGTGGCGCGACCTCGCGCCTGCTGCGCCGCTGGGAGCGGGCTGGCCCTCGGCGCTGGAGCCTCATGGTCGCGGAAGGCCTGCGCTTCTCCGACGGTTCCCTGGTGGAGTCGGAGGACGTCGCCCGGGCGCTCCGCGAGCAGGGTCTCGAGGCCCGCTCCGCCGGTGCGGGCGCGGTCGAGGTCGCGTGGCGGCCGGGAGCGCCTCCGGTCGACATCGCGCTTCACTGGGCACAGGTGGCGCGCCGTACCGCCAGAGGCTGGCTCGGGACGGGGTCCTTTGCGGTCGAGTCGCAGAGCGACACGAAGCTCGTGCTCCGGCGCGTCGCCGCCGTTCCCGGGCGCATCGCGTCGGTGGAGCTGATCGCGTTCCCCTCCAGCCGCGACGCCTTCGCGCGGCTGCTCCGCGGCGAGGCCAACGCCCTGGTGAACATCGACCGCGCCCAGGCGGAGCTTCTCGAGGGCGTGCCGTCGCTCCAGCTCGTCCGCGGCATGGCGCCCAACGCCCTCGTCGTCCTCTTCGGCAAGCTCGCGCCAGAGGACCGGCGAGCGCTGGCCGCGGCGCTGCCGGTCGGCGAGATCGGCGCCGCGGCGCTCGGCCGGGAGTGCGCCGGCGATCCGGCCGCGCCGGCCGGTGCGGTGCCTCCGGGCCGGCAGCTCCGCGTCGGCTACGGGCGCTACCTGCCCGAGTTCCCGCGGGCGGCCCTGGCCCTGCGCCGGGCGCTCGGCGAGCGGGGGGGCGACATCGTCAGCCTGGCTCCCGCCGACTTCACGGCGCGGGCCGCCGACCTCGACCTCTCGGTGACGACGCAGCTCGTCCGGCCGCGCGGCGTGGCCGCCATGTACTACGCCTCGGGCGCCGTCTGGAACTGGTCGCGGTACTCGAACGCCGCCTACGACGCCGCGCTGGCCGCGGGCGACGAGGAGGCCGCCTCGGCGGCGCTGGCGGCCCTGCCGCCCGGCGTCGTCCTCTGCCGCCGCGAGCGCATCGCCGCGGTGGACGCCCGGCTCAAGAACGTCTCGCTCGGCGCCTGGGGCCTGCTCGACACGCTCCCGGAGTGGGAGGTGGCGCCGTGAACCGCAGGGTGATGGCGGCGCGGCTCGCCCTCCTGGTGGCGCTCGCCGGCGTCGTGCCCCTCGTGGGGCTGGGCGCCATCGCCCTGGGCGTGCTGCGGGACCGCAGCGTGGGCGCCGCCGCCGAGACCCTGCGCCTCGTGTCCCAGCAGGCGGCGGGGCGCGTCGGCGGGTACGTCGCCGCCCAGCGCGAGCTGCTCCGCACCCTGGCCGGGGTGGCCGGGGTGGGCCCGGAGGCGGACCGCAGGCTCGACGAGGCCGTGCTCGACGCTCCCAGCCTGGCGCAGGTGCGCCGCGTCGACCCCGGCTCGCCGGCGGAGGACTGGCCGGCGACCCTGCGGGGCCGGGGCGCCGAGCTGGCGCGCGGCGCCGAGGTGGCGTCCGAGATCTACGGCGGCCACGACAACACGCCCTCGATGGACGTCTGCGTCCCGGCCCACGGCCGCGCCGGCCACGGGGTCTGCGCCCGGCTCGACCTCCTCGAGCTCTGGCGCTTCGTCCAGCGCATCCGGGTCGGCGAGTCGGGCTACGCGCTGGCCTTCGACCGCGAGGGGCGGATCATCGCCTCCGGCGCCGGGGCCCTGCGCGGCGCGGTCCTCACCGGCGAGCCGGTCCCGCAGCGCGAGGCGGCGAGGAAGGCCTCCCGGGATCCCGCCGGGGCGCCCAGGCGCTACGCCGGCCCGCTCGGCGAGGAGGTGCTGGCGGCCTGGGCGGTGGTCCCGGGCACCGGCTGGACCGTGGTGGTGGAGCAGCCGGAGCGCGAGGCCCTCGGCCCGGCGCGCGCCGCCCAGTGGGCGCTCCTCGTCGTCTCGGCGCTGGCGCTGGGGCTCTCCCTGGCGGTGGGCGTGGGGCAGTCGCGCCGGATGCTCGCCGCGCTCGAGGTCGACGAGCGCTGGAAGACGGCGGGGCGCATCGCCGCGGGCGTGACCCACGACCTCGGCCACCGCCTGACCGTCCTGCAGCAGACCGCCGGCCTGGCCGAGGCCGGCGACCCCTCCTTCCTGCCGCGAATCGGCGAGAACCTCCGCACCGAGGTTGCCACCCTCCGCAAGTTCGTGGCCGACTTCGCGGACCTGTCGCGCGACGTGAAGGCGATCGACATGATGCCCCTCGACCTCGACGCCTTCGCCGAGAGCGTGGGCAGGACCGCGGCGCCGCACGCCCAGCGGAACGGCGTCATGCTGGAGGTCCAC
>DATBLK010000202.1:0-2280 GCA_036555405.1 Anaeromyxobacteraceae bacterium | reverse complement strand
GCGCTCGGCCCGGAGCGCGGCGCGGCCCTGTCGTTCGATGGCCGGGACGGGAGGCCGCGCCTCCTCTGGGCCCAGGCCGCGGGGGCCGGCCCGGTGCCGGCGCGCCTCCTGCCGCCGGCCCGGGGGCTCGACGCCGCCCCGGTGCCGGCCCTGGGCGGGCGCGGCGCCCTGCGGCGCGTCGTCGGGCCCGACGGCGAGGTCTGGCAGGAGGTCGCCTGGACCGCCGACGGGCGCGGGCTCGTCCTGCGAACGCGCGGGGGCGTCGAGGAGGCGCTTCGCATGGCCCGCAGCGCCCGGGGGGAGCGGTGACGGCCCCGGCGCCCGAGCGGGACCCGGGGCGGGCGAGCCTCCGCTTCCGCGTCCTGGCGTTGATGGCGGCGGGCGTGGTCGTGCCGGCGGCGCTGGTCGCGGCCGCCGCCTGGGACCGGCTCGGCGAGCTCGACGAGCGGCTGCTGCGCGGGCGCCAGGCGGCCGCCGTCGCCGCCGCGGAGCGGCTCGACGAGGACCTCACCGCCGACCTCGAGGCCCTGCAGCGCATCGCCTCGACGCTCTCCCGCGACCTCGACGCCCGGGACCCGGGGCGGGAGCACGAGGTGCTGCGCCGCGCCTACGTCGACTTCCGCTTCGTCGGCGGGCTCTTCCTCCTGGATGCCGGGGGCCGGCTGCTCCTCGAGGAGCCGCAGCGGCCGCGCTCGCTGGCGCCCGCGGCCGGGCTGCCGGCCGTCGCCGAGGTCCTCCGGACCGGGAAGCCGCAGGTCTCGGCGCTGGTCCGGGACGGAGAGGGCTTCCGCATCTACGCGCTGGTGGCCGTGACCGGCTGGCGCGGCGAGGTCGCCGGAGCGGTCGCCGGGCTCGTCGACCCGGCCCTGCCCCGGCAGGCCGCGGCCCTGCGCCACGTCGCCCGGGCCCGCGAGGGCCACGCCGACCTGGTCGACGCCGAGGGGACGGTGCTGGCGAGCACCGACCGCGCGCGCGTGCGCGGGCCCGCGACCTGCCGGCCCACGGCCAGACGCCTCATCCGCGAGCACGCGGGGCGGGCCACGACCTGCGGGGCCTGCCACTCCGGTCGCCGCCCGGACGCGGTGCTCGCCTTCGCGCCGCTCACGGCGGCGCCCTGGGGGGTCGCGCTGGTCGAGCCCGAGAGCGAGGTCCTGGCGACGAGCGGGGCCCTCCCGGTCGCCGCCGCCGCCTGGGTGGCCGCGGTCCTGCTGGCCGCCGGCTTCTTCGCCTGGGGCGCGGCCCGCAGCGTCACCCGGCCGGTCGAGGTCCTGACCTCCGCGGCAGAGCACATCGCCGCCGGGCGGCTGGGCGAGCCCATTCCCGACCTGGGCCAGGACGAGGTCGGGCGGCTGGGCCGATCCCTCGACCGGATGCGCACCTCGCTCGCCGAGCTCCTCGGCGCGGTGGAGCGGGCCCGGGACGAGCTGGAGGGACGCGTCGAGGAGCGCACCCGCGAGCTGGCCGCGGCCCTGAAGGAGCTCCGGAAGCGCGAGGAGCAGCGCGCCCGGGCGCTGCGGCTGGTCATGACCGCCCAGGAGGACGAGCGGCGCCGCATCGCCCGCGAGCTCCACGACGACACCACCCAGAGCCTGGCGGTGCTCGTCATGGGGCTGGAGTCGGCGGTCCAGGCGCTGCGCGCCGGCGGGCCGGTGCCGCGCCTCGACGAGGCCAAGGCGCTCGCGGTTCACGTCCTCGAGGAGGTCCACCGCATCATCCGGGACCTGCGGCCCTCGGTCCTCGACGACCTGGGGCTCTTCTCCGCGGTCCGGTGGTCGGCCGAGAGCCTGCTCCAGGACCGCGGGGTGGCGGTTCGCTGCGAGCTGGGCCAGCCGCCTCCGGAGCGGCTCCCGCCGGAGGTGGAGATCGCCGTCTTCCGCATCTGCCAGGAGGCGCTGCACAACGTGGCCCGCCACGCCCGGGCCGAGTCGGTGCTGGTGCAGCTGGAGGTCGTCGGGGACGTGCTGCGCCTGGAGGTCGAGGACGACGGGATGGGGTTCGACGCCGAGGCGCCGGCCGGCGACGGACGCCGCCACTACGGCCTGCTCGGGATCCGGGAGCGCGCCGAGCTGGTCGGCGGCCGGGCGCGCATCGAGTCGGCGCCGGGCAAGGGAACCCGGGTGATGGTCGAGGTGCCGCTGGGCGGAGGAGGGACGCAGCCGCCGGCCGGTGACAGCGCCGCCGCGGCGGGGGAGAATCGCCCCGGAGAGCCCAGCGGATGAGCAAGATCCGGGTCCTCGTCGCCGACGACCACGCCATCCTCCGCGAGGGGGTGCGGGCGCT
>DATBLK010000276.1:0-3113 GCA_036555405.1 Anaeromyxobacteraceae bacterium | reverse complement strand
GGTCGAGGGCGCGCATCCCCAGGGCGCCGAGCACGCTCCCGGCGGCGCCGCCGGCGAATCCCTCCCAGGTCTTCTTCGGGCTCACCCGCGGGAACATCGGCGTGCGGCCCGCGAACCGGCCGGCGAAGTAGGCGAAGGTGTCGTTGGCGAAGGCGAGGACCAGGGCCAGGATCACCCAGCCGAAGCCGAACCGGATCCGCAGGCTCACCACCGAGGCGAAGATGGGGCCCACCCAGATCCAGGCGAGCGCCGCGGCCGAGGCGCGGCGCGGCACCTCCTCGAGCGGGGTGGCGAAGAGGTGAAGCACGAGGAGGACGACCGCCGCGAAGGCCGCGGCCACCGGAGTCCACGGGGGGTACGTGCCGCCGACCCACCAGGGCGCGAGGGGGAAGAGCGCCGACACCGCCACGGCGTAGACCTCGGGGAGGCCCAGGGGCGCGACGAGGAGGATGGCCTCGGCGGCCGCCAGCGCCGCCGCCGCCGCGCACAGCGCCGCGAACGGGCCGCCCCCGCGCCAGGCGAGGGCGATGACCACGGGTGCGAGCGTGAGCCCGGACGCGAACCGCAGCGCGAGGTTGCGGTTCGCCTCGCTCACTCCCGGCGCCCCTCCCGCGCCTGGGCGCCGGTGAGGCCGAAGCGCCGCTCCCGCGCCTGGAAGTCGGCGACGGCGCCGAGGAACTCGACCTCGCGGAAGTCCGGCCAGAGCGTCTCCACGAAGTGGAGCTCCGCGTAGGCGCACTGCCAGAGGAGGAAGTTGGAGATGCGGCGCTCGCCGCTGGTGCGGACGAGGAGGTCGAGCTCGGGGAGGCCGCTGGTCCAGAGCTCGCGCTCCAGCGCGGCGACGTCGATCTCGTCGGGGCGGAGCCGGCGTGCCGCGCGGCGCGCCGCCTGTGCGATCTCCTCGCGCCCGTCGTAGGAGAGCGCCAGGGTGAGGGCCATCCCCTCGTTGCCGCGGGAGGCGGCGGCGAGCCCCTCGAGCCGCGCCCGGACCTGGGACGGGAGGCGCCCGATCTCCCCGGCGGCGTGGAGCCGGATGCCGTTGTCCAGGATCTCGCGCCGCTCGGAGTCGAGGAACTCGGCGAGCAGGGCCATGAGCGCCTGGACCTCGTCCTGCGGCCGCGACCAGTTCTGGCTGCTGAAGGCGTAGAGCGTGAGCGCCGGGATGCCCAGGCGGCGAGCCTCCCGCGCCACCACCCGGACCGACTCGGCCCCCTCGCGGTGGCCGGCGACGCGCGGCAGGCCCCGGGCCTCGGCCCAGCGCCCGTTGCCGTCCATGATGATGGCCACGTGCCGCGGCAGCGGCCGCTCCCGGACGCGGCGCCGCAGCGCCTCGATGTCCTCGGGCCCCGCCACGCGCGGCTTATAGCACGGCGTTTGACCCCCCTCCATCGGGGACCTATGCTCGAAGCGTGCCTCCGCGCGGCATCGGCCCCTACGAGATCCTCTCGTTGATCGGGCGCGGCGGGATCGGCACCGTCTACCGCGCCCGCCACCGGGAGACGGGCCGTCTGGTGGCGGTGAAGCTCCTGGGGCCGCCGCCCGCCTGCGACGCCAGCGCCGCCCGGCGCCTGGCGCGCGAGTTCGAGGCCCTGGCCCGGCTCGACCACCCCAACGTGGTCCGCGTCCACGAGGCCGGCGTCGCCGAGGGCTACTCCTTCCTCTCGATGGAGCTCGTCGAGGGGCTCGACCTGCGCGCCTACCTCTCGCCGCTGCTCGACGAGGGTGCGGCGCCGGCGCCGGCGGAGTCGCCGCCCCCCGGGGCGGAGCTCTTCGGCCTCGAGGCGCTGGCCCGCGAGCCGGACACCGAGAGCTTCTTCACGGTCTCGCGCGGCGCGCCCGGACCCGACGCCATCCGCGAGCTCGCGGAGCTCCTCGACGAGCCCGAGACCGATCCCGGGGCGCCCGCCGCCCGCCGCGAGCTCCCCGAGGGGCCGGGCTTCGCCGAGGCCCGCGCGCCCTCGCGGCAGTTCCTCGAGGCGCTGAACCGCTCGGCGCGGATGGGCCGGCTCGTCCACGCGCTGCGGCAGGTCTGCGACGGGCTCGCCTACGTGCACCGGAGCGGCCTGGTCCACCGCGACCTCAAGCCCTCGAACGTGATGGTCGACGACCGGCGGCGCGTGCGCATCATGGACTTCGGCTTGGTGAGGCTCGCCGACGCGGCCGCAGGACCCGAGGCGGTGGTCGGGACCTACCGGTACATGGCGCCGGAGCAGGCGCGCGGCGGGCCGGTGGATTCCCGCGCCGACCTCTTCAGCCTGGGCGTGATCCTCTGGGAGCTGCTCGCCGGCCGCCCGCCCCCCGGGCCGCGCGGCCGCCCGGCGCCCGCCCCGCCGCCGATCGCCAGCGTGAACGCCGGCGCCGACGCGCGGCTCGCGGCGGTGGCCGGTCGGCTGCTGGAGCGGGACCCGGCACACCGCTTCCAGCGGGCGGAGGACGTGCTGGAGGCGCTGGGCTGAACCGGCCGCGGCCGTCAGATCGCGGCGCCATCCTGGCGTTCGCGATGTCCGATCTCCCCGCCGGCGCCCTCTCCTACTCCGCCCTGGTCGCCGAGTACTTCCTCGGCCTGCGCGGTTCCGGGCTCATGCTCTCGCCGCTCGACGAGGAGCTGGTCGCCGCCTGGGAGCGGCGGGGCATCCCCGTCCCGGTCGTCTGCCGCGGCCTCAAGGCGGCCCACGCCGCGCTCCTCGCCGAGCGCGCCCCGGGCTCGCCGCCGCCGCGGGCGCTCCGCGCCTACGCCTTCGGCGTGGAGCAGGAGTGGAAGGCGGTTCGCCCGGGCCGCGTCGGCTCCTCTCCGCCGCCTCCGCCCGAGGACCAGGCGGCGGCGCGCCGGCTCGAGGGGGCGCGCGCCCTGCTCGAGGACCTGGGCCGCTCCGCCGACGGCCCCCGGCGCGAGGCCTACCGCGGGGCGTGGCGGGCGCTCGCCGCCGCCGAGCGCGAGATGGGCCGGCCCACCCTGGCGGGCGTGGAGGCGGCGCTCGCCGCCGCCGACCGGGCGCTCTTCCGCGCCTTCGTCGACGGCCTCCCGCGTCCGGCGCGCGCCGCGCTGGGGGCGCGTCTCCGCCTCCGCGCCGGCGCCCGGCCCCCCACCTGCGCGCGCCGCGCCTGGCGCGAGA
>DATBLK010000273.1:0-8429 GCA_036555405.1 Anaeromyxobacteraceae bacterium | reverse complement strand
CTGGACCTCGGGCGCTCCGGCGACCTCGGCGGGCGGCTTCGCGGCGCCTTCGGGCGGCGTCGCCGCCTGCTGGGGGGCGGGAGGGGGTGGGGACGCCTCCGGGGCGGGAGGGGCGGGAGCCGGCTGCGCCTCGGGCGCGGGCCGCGGCGGCTCGGCGGGCTTCGCCGCCTCCGGGGCGACCGGCGCCGCGGCGGCAGGCACCTCGGCGGCCGGGGGCGGGGCCGGCTTCTTGCGGCCCAGGAACCACCAGGCGGCGGCGCCGCCTGCGCCGGCGGTGACGAGGACCACGATGGCCGCCACCGCGACACCGGTGCCGCGGCGGGTCTTCCGCCCCTCGGGCGGCGGCGTCGCCACGGTCCTCTCGGCGGCCCAGGCCGGCTCCTGGCCGGTGGGGGCGGGGCTTCCGGCCCCCCTCTCCCATGCGGCCCCGGGAGGCTCGGCCGGCGGCGCGGCCGGCCGCGAGAAGCCCCCGATCGTCCCCGCGATGGGGATCGAGCCTGTCGGCGGCGAGGCGGCCTCCTCGCTGTTCCCGGACTTGGGCGGCGGCGATGCGGAGGCGCCGTTCTTCCCCGAGGGCGCGGGGAAGGCGGCGTCGGTGTGGGCCGCCGGCGGGGGCGCGAAGGGATCGATCCCTTGCCGGGGCGGCGCGGGCGGGGGCGTGCCGGCGCCCGGGTAGGCGATCGCGGTCCCGGCGCGGCCCTTGCCCTCGGACGGCTCCGCCTGGGCGGGCGCGAAGGGATCGGTCTTGCCCCGTTCCGCCGAGGCGGCGGGGAAGGCGAGCTCGGTGGGCGGCGTCGCCGCCGGGGAGGTCGGGAAGGCGATCTCGGTCTTCGGCCGCGCCGCCCGCGCCGGAGCCGCCTGCGGGGCCGGGGCCGCCGGGGGCGCGGCGGCGAGCGGGGGCGCCTGCACGGCGGGGTACTGCACCATCGTCGGCTGCGAGGCCGGCTGCTGGCTCGCCCGCTCGGCCGCCTCGACGACCGCGAAGAAGCTCTGGAGCTCCGGGATGGCGCCGAGGCGGCGCCAGGGCTCGCCGGGCCGCGAGATCTCGTCCTCGCGGTGGGCCTTGCGCTCCACGATCCAGCGGTGGAGCGTGCTCATGTCCTTGAAGGCGTAGGTCTGCCCGCCCGGCTGGCGCAGGGACCACTCCTTGCGCCCGGTCTCGGCGAAGACCGCCTGCGCCGCCGCCTGCACCGCCGCGGCCCGCGCAGCCTCGGCGGTCGAGACCGGCGCCTGGGCGCTGGCCTCCTCCGGGCTCACCGGCAGGGTGACGACCAGCGCCTTCTTCTTCACCTTGAAGAGGTGTCCGCAGTTAGAGCAGCGGACGGTGAGCCCGTGCTCCGTCACCTGGTCGTCGGCGAAGACGTACTGAGCCCGGCAGCGCTCGCAGCGAACTTCCATGGAGGGTCCCGCGGGGCGACGGCCCGCACCCTTGGATTCTACCGGGAAACGGGCCGCCGTCTGGAAAATTGACCCATGGGGCCCCCCCGATATCCTCGGCTGGCGCCCGCGGGGCGCATCTCCCAGGCGATCGTCCCGAGGTCCCCCGTCCCATGAACAAGGTCAACCGCCGCACGACGAAGCCGAGGGATCGGGGGGCCCGGACCGGCATGGCCCGCGAGATCGCGGCGGTTCTCCTCACCGCGGCCGGTCTGCTCTCCGGCCTCGCCCTGGTCACCTTCGACTCGCTGGACGCGCTCTTCGTCGCCCGGGGCCTCCCGCCGGCCTCGAACCTGGTCGGGCCGCTGGGCCACGGCGTCGCCGCCCTCCTCCTGCGGGCCCTGGGGTTCGCCGCCCTCGTCCTCCCCGCGGCGTTCGTCGCCGCGGGGTGGAGGCTGTTCCGCGGCGAGGCCCGCCGCGTGACCATCGTGGCCTCGGCGGCCTGGGCGATCCTGCTCCTCGCCGCGGCGACGCTGGCCCACCTCCTCCTCGCCCGGCGCGGCCTGGCGAGCTTCCCGGCGGGCGGCGCCGTGGGCGGCTTCCTCTGCCGCCGCGCCACCGCCCTCCTCGGAGGCGCCGGGACCGGCCTCTCGGTCGGCGCGGTCGCCGTCGTCGCCCTCATCGTGGCCACCGACTTCAAGGTGGCCGCCGCCGCCGGCCTCGCCTGGCGCGGGCTCCGCTCGCTCGCCGGGCTGGGCGCGGCGCGGGCGCGCCAGGCGGTGGACCGGCACCGGGAGGCGGTGCGCGAGCTCCGCGCCGAGGAGGCGGCCCGCCGCGCCGCCGAGGCCGCGCTCGTCGAGGCGCGCACCCCGGAGGACGAGGACGAGGCCCGCGCCGTGGCCGACGCCCTCTCCGAGGAGCGCGAGCGCGTCGCCGTCTCCGACGACCCGGCCTGGGCGCGCGACCTCGCGCTCTTCCGTCCCCCGGCCGAGCCGCTCGTCGTCCACCCCGAGATCGCGACCGCGCCGGCGGAGGGCGATCCCGAGGCCCCGCCCGAGCCGCCCGGCGAGCCCGGCGAGCCCGCCCCGGAGGCCGAGGCCGCGCCGGAGAAGCCGCAGATCGTCCTCAGCGAGGCGATGCGCGAGCGCCGGCGGCGCAAGGGGCGCCGGGAGGAGAGGGAGGGGCCGGCCTTCGCCTTCATGCGGTCGGGCGACGTGTTCCGCCTCCCCACCACCGACCTCCTCGACCGCCGCGAGCCCGCGGCCCGCACCGAGCTCGACGAGCCGGGGCTGCGCCGCGCCGCCGAGGTCATCGTCGCCACCTTGCGCGAGCACGACGTGGAGGGGGCCATCCGCCACATCCGGCCCGGGCCGGTGGTGACGCTCTACGAGTTCTCGCCGGCGGCCGGCGTCAAGCTCTCGCGCATCGAGAACCTCGACAAGGAGCTGACCATGGCCCTGTCGGCGGAGCGCATCCGCATCATCGCGCCCATCCCGGGGAAGGGCGTGGTCGGCATCGAGGTCCCGAACAAGGACCGGGCCATCGTCACCCTCCGCGAGGTGCTGGAGAGCGAGCAGGTGCGCAACGCCGGCGGGCTCCTCCCGCTGGCGCTGGGCAAGAACATCGAGGGGTTGCCGGTCTGCGTCGACCTGCAGCGCATGCCCCACCTCCTCATCGCCGGCACCACCGGCGCCGGGAAGTCGGTGGGGCTCAACACCATGATCCTCTCGCTTCTCTACCGGCAGACGCCGGACGAGGTGCGGATGATCATGGTCGACCCGAAGATGACCGAGCTCTCGGTCTACCAGGACGTGCCCCACCTCCTCCTGCCGGTGGTCACCGACCCGCAGAAGGCGGCGCGGACGCTGCAGTGGGCCGTGGACGAGATGGAGCGCCGCACCCAGATCCTCGCCGACACCGCCTCCAAGGACCTCAAGTCCTACAACGCCAAGGCCGAGCGGCTCCGCGCCGAGGGGCGGACCTTCGGAGAGCCCGAGGCCGCCCCGCCGCGCAAGCTCCTGGTCGTCGACGTCGCCGCCGGCGAGACCGAGGAGCAGGCGGAGGAGCGGGCCGCCCGGGAGGTCGAGGCCCCCGCCCCGGCGCCGGAGTTCGAGGACCCCTCGGCGCCTCCGCCGCTGGCGGCCGAGCCCGAGCGCAGGCTCCCGCAGAAGCTCCCCTGGATCGTGGTGGTCATCGACGAGCTCGCGGACCTCATGATGACCGCGCCCCGCGAGGTGGAGATCTCGCTCGCCCGCCTGGCGCAGAAGGCGCGCGCCACCGGCATCCACCTCATCGTGGCGACGCAGCGCCCCTCCACCGACGTCGTCACCGGGATGGTGAAGAACAACTTCCCGGCGCGCATCAGCTTCCGGCTGGCCTCCCGGCACGACTCGGCCACCATCATCAACGGCCCCGGGGCCGAGAGCCTGCTCGGCGACGGCGACATGCTGGTCCTGACGGCGACGCATCCGGTGACCCGGGTCCAGGGCGCCTTCGTCTCCGAGGGCGAGATCCAGCGCGTGGTCGCCTTCCTGAAGGAGCAGGGGAAGCCGGTCTACGACGAGTCCATCCTGCGGTCCCGCGAGGGCTCGGCCGACGCCGCCCGCGGCGAGGACGAGGACGACCCGGCCTACGACCAGGCCCTGGAGCTGGTCGCGCAGATGGAGGAGGTCTCGGTCTCGAAGCTCCAGCGCGAGATGCGCCTCGGCTACAACAAGGCGGCGAAGATCGTCGAGCGGATGGAGCGCGAGGGCGTGGTGGGGCCGGCGAACGGGGTGAAGCCGCGGCAGGTGCTGGTGCGGCCGGCGGGCGAGATGGGGGAGCAGCCGAACGTCTGACGCCGCCGCTACGCGCGGTGCTCCTCCCCGCGGACCATCCGCCGGATGTTCCCGCGGTGCCGCCAGACGATGAGCGCCGACACGACCAGGCCGGCCCAGGGGACCGGGCTCACCGCGCCGTGGACCATGAAGGTGCCGGCGGCGCAGACCGCCGTCCCGGCGAGCGAGCCCACCGCCGGGATGTGCGTCGCCGCGAAGCCGATGGCGAAGGCGGCGGCGCCGAGGAGCGCCGGCATGGGCGCCAGCACCAGGAAGACGCCGAAGGCGCTCGCCACCCCCTTGCCTCCCTGGAAGCGGAGCCAGACGGGCCAGAGGTGCCCGGCGAAGGCGGCGAGCCCCACCGCCACCTTCCAGGCCTCGGCGGCGCCCGGGGAGGCGCCGGCGCGCAGGAGGACCGCCTCGGCGGCGAGCATGGGGAGCGCCGCCTTGGCGGCGTCGAGGAGCAGGGTGAGCGCGCCCGCCCCCTTCCCCGCCGAGCGGGCGACGTTGGAGGCGCCGATGTTCCCCGAGCCCACCTGGCGCGGGTCGACGCCGGCGAGGAGCCGGGCCACGGCGACGCCGAAGGGGACGGAGCCGAGGAGGTACCCGGCGGCGAGGAGCAGGGCTCCGAGCCCGAGGGTCACGGGGAGACCGCTACCACGAGCCAGGCCCAGTTCGCGAGCAGGGCACCCAGGCCGACGAGCGCGGCGGCGCGCCCGGCGCCCGCGCCGAGCCGCGGCCAGGGGAGGCCCAGCGCCAGGCGCAGGCCGGCCGCGAGCGCGAAGGCCCAGGCGCCGGCGGCGAGGAGCGCGCCGAGCGGGCTCGCGGCCAGCGCCCGCGAGACGTCCCCGTGAGCCAGGGCCACGAAGGCGCGCGTCATCCCGCAGGTCGCGCACGGCACCCCGGTCGCCGCCCTGAAGGGGCAGGCCCGGCCGACCTCGAGGAGCGGGAGGAAGCGGGCCGCGAGCCAGGAGAGCGCGAACAGGCCGGCGAAGACCTCGGCGTGGCCGGTGCGCAGCGGCGCGCGCGCCATCGCTACAGCGACGTCCCCCCGGCCGTCTCCTTCATGGCGGCGAGCATGCTCGCCAGCGCCGCCCCGGCGGCGCAGGCGCACAGGCAGCCGAGGAGGACGGGCGCGGCCACCGCCAGCGCCGACTTCCAGGTCGGGGCGCGCTGGGCCTCGGCGAGCCCCAGGACCATCGCCACCGCGAACCAGACGAGCCCGATGACGCCGCCGCAGAAGGGCAGCCCCTGGATGAGGTAGAGGCCGAAGGCGTAGCCCACCACGGTGACGGTGGCGTCGAAGCCTCGCGGCGCCCCGCGCAGCGCCAGGAGCACGAGGTGGAGGAGGCCGGAGACGAGGTAGATGGCGACCAGGCCGAACACCGGGAGCACCAGCATCTGCACGAAGAGCGAGCCCAGCGTCACCCGGCGGAAGACCCAGCCCAGGACCTGCGGGTCGACGCCCTGGCCCTCCATCCTCCGCAGCAGCTGCTCCAGCGCCCCGAAGGACGCGGCGGCGGTGAAGTAGCTGAAGAGGACCGAGAGCCAGCCCCCGAGCGTGAAGCCCAGGAGCCCGAAGAGCACCGCCGAGCCGCTCTCCCCGGTCTTCACGTGGCGGAAGAAGCGCGCCGGCTCGAGCGCCACCAGCCGGAAGGTCTGGCCGAAGGCCGGGATGAACCCGATCCGCGGTCGCTGCGCGAAGGGGGCGCTCTCCCCGTCGCCGGAGGGCGGGGGCGGCGCGCCGCCGGGCGGAACCGGCCCCCAGCCCCCGGGCTGGAGCGGGGGCGGCGCGGAGGGAGGCGGCGCGCCCCAGGAGGGCGGCGGGGGCGGCGGCTGGCCCCAGCCCGGACCCGGCGGTGGAGCCGGCGGCTGTCCCCAGGGCGGACCCGCGGGCGGAGGGCCGGGCGGCGGCGGCGGCGCGGGGGCGGCCGGGTCGGCGAGGTGGATCTCGGACCCGCAGTGCGGGCACCTCTGCACCCCGAAGGCCTCGGTGGTGAAGGTCTGCTGGCAGCGAGCGCAGCGCGCGATCATCGTGCCCGCTAGTTCCGCAGCGACGAGACCTCGTCCATCCACAGCGTCCCGCGGGTTCGGAAGACCGCGATCACGATGGCCAGCCCCACCGCGGCCTCGGCCGCCGCCACCGCGATGACGAAGAAGGCGATGGCGTGGCCGTGCATCGTCCCCCAGTGGCGCGAGAAGGCGAGGAAGGTGAGGTTGGCGGCGTTGAGCATGAGCTCGACGCACATGAAGACCACCAGGATGTTGCGCTTGGCCACCACGCCGCCGAGGCCGATGGCGAAGAGGATGGCGGCGAGCGCCAGGTAGTGGTTCGCCGTGGCCATCAGATCCTCTGCTTGGCGACGACCACCGCCCCGACGATGGCGACGAGGAGGAGGAGGCTCGTGGCCTCGAAGGGGAGGAGGTACTGCGTGAAGAGGAGCTGGCCCACCGCCTTGACGGTGCCGAACTCCGGCGGCACCGGCCTGAGCGGCAGCGTGCCGGCGTGGGCCACGGCCCGCGCCACCACGACCACGAGACCGGCGGCGCCGGCGACGCCGGCCCACTGGATGGCCTTGAGCCGCGCCGCCTTCAGGTCCTCGTCGTGGAGCGCGAGGAGCATGATGACGAAGAGGAAGACCACCATGATGGCGCCGGCGTAGACCAGGACCTGGAGGAAGGCGACGAGGTGCGCCACCAGGAGCACGTAGAGGCCGGCCAGGAAGAAGAAGGCGGCCACCAGGCTCATCGCCGCGTTCACCGGGTTTCGCGCCAGGACCACGCCCATCGCCGCGGCGATGAGCGGGACGGCGAACGCCCAGAAGACGGTCAGCTCGGCGCGGTCGGTCACGGCCTAGGCCCTCATCTCGCCGATGACGGCGTCGCGGCTGTCCTGGGAGACGCCCCAGCCGCCGTCCCCCAGGGGGCAGCGGTGCTCGGCGATGTGTCGCTCGAAGTCGTCCTTGAACTTCTTCACGAAGCTCTGGACCGGCATGGCGGCGGCGTCGCCCAGGGCGCAGATGGTGTTGCCCCCGATGTGGTTCGCCATGTCGAGGAGGCGGTCGGCGTCGCCGGGGACGCCGTGGCCGGCCTCGATCCGCTCGGCGAGCGACTCCATCCAGGGCGTGCCCTCGCGGCAGGGGGTGCACTGGCCGCAGCTCTCCTCGGCGTAGAACTTGGCGATGCGCGCCAGGGCCCGGACCACGCACACCGAGTCGTCCATGACGATGACGCCGCCGGAGCCGGCCATCGAGCCGGCCGCCTTGAGGGCGTCGAACTCGAGGGAGACGTCGATCTCGTCGCCGCGGAGCACCGGCGAGGAGGAGCCGCCGGGGATGACGGCCTTCACCGGCCGGCCGCTGGCGGTGCCGCCGCAGTCCTCGAGGAGGAGCTTGCGGAGGTTCTGGTGGACCGGCCTCTCGTAGACGCCGGGCCGCTTCACGTTGCCGGAGACGCAGAAGAGGCGGGTGCCGCCCGACTTCCCGGCGCCCAGGGCGGCGTAGGCGGCGCCGCCGTGCTGGACGATCCAGGGCACGTTCGCCAGGGTCTCGACGTTGTTGATGATGGTCGGCTTGCCCCACAGGCCCACCACCGCGGGGAAGGGGGGCTTGAGCCGCGGGTAGCCCTTCTTCCCCTCGAGCGACTCCATCAGCGCCGACTCCTCGCCGCAGATGTAGGCGCCGGCGCCGCGGTGCACGTGGACCTCGAGGTCGAACTCGGCCTTGCCCAGGATCTTCTTCCCGATGATGCCCGCGGCCCGCGCCTCGGCGAGCGCCTGCTCCAGCACCCGGGCCTGCCGGGGGAACTCGCCGCGGATGTAGACGTAGGCCAGGTGGATGTCGAGGGCGTAGCAGGTGATGGCGATCCCCTCGATGAGCATGTGGGGATCGTGCTCGATGATGTAGCGGTCCTTGAAGGTGCCGGGCTCGGACTCGTCGGCGTTGACGCACAGGTAGCGGGGCCGGATGTCCTTGGGGAGGAAGGTCCACTTGAGGCCGGTGGCGAAGCCGGCGCCGCCGCGGCCCCGCAGGTTCGAGGCCTTCACCTCCTCGACGATGGCGGCCTGCGGCATCGAGAGCGCCTTCTCCAGCGCCGCGTAGCCGCCGTCGGCCCGGTAGGAGGCGAGGGTGTGGCTGTCCTTCTTGCCCCAGCGAGCGGTCAGGATCCGCGTCTCGTCGCTCACTTCAGGCTCCCGAGGAGGCTCTCGAGCTTGGCCGGGGTGACGCGCTCCACCAT
>DATBLK010000146.1:0-16200 GCA_036555405.1 Anaeromyxobacteraceae bacterium | reverse complement strand
CCCCCTCCGCCCCCCTCTTCTCCCCCCTCCCCTCCCCCTTCCCGTTCCCCGTTCGCTTCCCGCGCCCCCCTTCGCCTCCCCGGGGGCTCCCAGCCGTCCGCCGCCGGCGCCTCCACCGCGCCCAGCACGGCCGCGAGGAGGTCCGAGACCCCTCGCCCGTGCTCGGCGCTGACCGCGAACACCTCGCCGAAGCCGAGCCGGTGGAACTCGGCGAGCGGAGCCTCGCGCTCGGACTTCTCCCCGTCGATCTTGTTCACCGCCACGAAGAGCGGCTTCCCCGAGCGGCGCAGGAGGTCGGCCACCTCCTGGTCGACGGCGGTGACCCCCTCGCGGCCGTCGGCCACCAGGACCACCGCCGAGGCCTCGTCGACCGCGAGGCGCGCCTGGTCGCGGACCTGCTGCACCAGGCGGTCGCGGGAGCGGGGCTCGAAGCCGCCGGTGTCGACGACCGAGAGGGCGCGCCCGTCCCAGTCCACGTCGGCGTAGTTCCGGTCGCGGGTCACGCCGGGCAGGTGCTCGACGATGGCGGCGCGGCGCCCGGTGATGCGGTTGAAGAGCGTCGACTTGCCGACGTTGGGGCGGCCCACCAGGGCGACGACGGGCCGCGGCGGCCGGCTCACGGGAGGTACCTCCGCAGCCCGCCGGGCCGCTCGCTCCAGCCCTCGTCGACCGCGACGCGCAGCCGCAGGAAGACCCGACAGCCGAGCAGTCGCTCCAGGCCCTGGCGGGCGGCCGTCCCGACGCGCTTCAGCATCGCGCCCCGGCTTCCGATGACGATGGCCTTCTGTCCCTCTCGCTCCACCGCCACCCGGGCCTCGATGCGGACCAGGCCGCGGGGGCCCTCCTCGCGCTCCGACTCGTCGAAGACCTCGACCTCCACGGCGCAGGCGTACGGGATCTCCTCGCGGGTGAGGAGCATGAGCTGCTCCCGGACGTACTCGGCGGCGACGATGCGCTCGGCCTGGTCGGTGAGCACGTCCGGCGGGAAGAGCGCCGGGCCGGGCGGGACCTGCCGGGCCACCGCCCCGAGGAGCGCCTCGACGTTCTCGCCGGTGCGCGCCGAGAAGGGGACGACCTCGGCCCAGGCGTGGAGGTCCCGGTAGGCCGCGATCACCGGCAGCAGGGACTCCCGCGGGACCCGGTCCACCTTGGAGATGCCGAGGAGGGCCGGCCGGCCGCAGCGAGCCACCTGCTCGATGGCCCAGCGCGTCGCCTCCCCCACCTCCACGGACCCCCCGGGGCCGGTCCCCGCCTCGACGAGGAGGAGCGCGACGTCCACCTCGCCCAGGGCCTGGAGCGCCACCTCGACCATGCGGCGGTTCAGCGCCCCCTGGGCGCGGTGGAGCCCGGGGGTGTCGAGGAAGGCCACCTGGGCGCCGGGCCCGTTCCACACGCCGAGGATGCGGGTGCGCGTGGTCTGGGGGCGAGGGGTGACGATGGCGATCTTCTCGCCCAGGACGCGGTTCAGGAACGTCGACTTGCCCACGTTGGGCCGGCCGACGATGGCGGCGAAGCCGGCCCGGAAGGCCTCGGCCGCGGGCTCGGCCACGCGGCCTACGGCTGCGCCCCGCGGTGGATGGCGACGCGCTCGAGCCGCGTCTTCGCGTTCCCGCCGCGGGCGATCTGGGGTACGAGCTCGAAGCCGCGCACCACCTCGCCGAAGATGGTGTGGCCCTTGTCGAGCCAGGGCGTCGGGACCTCGGTGATGAAGAACTGGGAGCCGTTGGTCCCGGGGCCGGCGTTTGCCATCGCCAGGAGCCCGGGCCTGTCGAACCGGTTCTGCGGCCCGATCTCGTCGGCGAACTGGTACCCGGGGCCCCCGGTGCCGGTGCCGAGCGGGTCGCCGCCCTGGACCATGAAGTCGGGGATGACGCGGTGGAAGACGGTCCCGTCGTAGAGCGGCCGCTTCACCTTCTCGCGGCTCTTCGGGTCGGTCCACTCCCGCGTTCCCTCGGCGAGGCCCACGAAGTTCTCGACGGTCCGGGGCGCCCGGTCCGCGAAGAGCTTCACCACGATCTCGCCGCGCGAGGTGTGGAGGACGGCGTAGAGGTCCTGGACAGCCATGGCGGCCTCCCTAGTCGCAGCTGGGCTTCTGGCTCACGACCTGCACCTTCTCGAGGCGGACCTTGGCCGCCCCCGCCAGCGCGATCTCGCGGACTCGCTCGCAGCCGCAGACGCCGACGCCGAACCGGACGTAGCCGCAGACGCCCGAGGGGCTCGAGCAGGCCCGGGGGTTCAGGTGCGCCGTCGCCACCTCGGTGATGAAGAACTGGGAGCCGTTGGTGTTGGGGCCGCTGTTCGCGTAGGCGAGCTGGCAGGGGCCGGCGAAGGGGGTGGTCCCGGCCTTGAGCTCGTCGGCGAACCTGAAGCCCGGCCCCGAGACGCCGTAGCGCATGTCGGGCTCGGTGGGCTGGCCCCGGGTCATCGGGTCCCCGCCCTGGATCATGAAGCCGGGGATGACGCGGTGGAACAGCGTCCCGTCGTAGAGCGGCGCCTTGCTGGGCTTCTGGGTCCGCGGGTCGGTCCACTCCTTCTTCCCGGTCGCGAGCTCCACGAAGTTCCGGACGCCCACCGGCGCCTCCTCGGGGAGGAGGCGCGCCGCGATCTTGCCGCGGCTGGTGACGAAGACGGCGTAGGTCTCCTTCGCCTGCCTGGCGGGCTTCTCGGCGGCGGGCGGCGCGAGGAGGAGCGCGGCGAGCGCGATGGGCGGGAGCGTCGGCATGCGCGGCATGCTAGCGGCCGACCGGGCCCCGGGCAACCGGCATGAGCGCCGCGCCCCCGCGCCCGGTCAGCGCTTGCGGCGCCGGGGGGCCGGGCGCCTCCGGGCGCGGGCCTTCGCCGGGCGCGCCCGGGCCGGGGCGCGGGCGGCGCGGCGCCGCCTGGGCGGGGCCCGGGCCGCCGGCCGGTCGGGAGCCTCGGCGGGCCCATCCGCCGGCGCCGGGGCGGGCGGGGGCGGCTCGGGAGCGGGGGGCGCGGCCCCTTCGGGCCTGGCGGCCAGCGCCTCCAGCGCCACCCGGGCGGCGGCCTGCTCGGCGTCCTTCTTGGAACGGCCCTGGCCTCGGCCCAGGACCTCGCCGCGGAGCTCGAGCTCGACCTCGAAGGTCTTCTCGTGGTCCGGGCCGCACTCGGCGACCACCCGGTAGCGGGGCGTGGCCCGCAGCCGGCTCTGGGCCTGCTCCTGGACCTGCGTCTTCCAGTCCCGGTCGAGGGTCCCGTCGGCGGCCCGCTCGAAGGCGTCGGGCAGGAAGCGGTCGAGCACCCGGAGGACTCCCTCGAGCCCGCTCCCCAGGAAGACCACGGCGACGACGGCCTCGAGGGCGTCGGCGAGGAGCGAGGCCTTCTCCCGCCCGCCGGTCTGCTCCTCGCCTCGGCCCAGCCGCAGGAGCGGGCCGAGGTCGAGCGCCCGGGCCAGGCGGGCCAGCGACGCCTCGTCGACCAGCGAGGCGCGCATCTTGGAGAGCTCGCCCTCCCGCGCCGCCGGGAAGCGCTCCATGAGCCGCTGGGAGACGGCCAGGTCGAGGACCGCGTCGCCCAGGAACTCGAGCCGCTCGTTGTCGGCGAGGCCGGCCTCGCGGTGCTCGTTCACCCAGCTCTTGTGGGTCACCGCAGCCATCGCCAGCGCCGGGTCCGGGAGCGGAACCCCGAGGCGGGCCGACAGCGCCGCAGCCGGCGGGGGCTCGGCGGCGGCGAACTCGGTGTCGGATCCGGCCATGGGGGGGGTCAGCGCAGGCGGGCGGCGATCTCGTCGACCAGGGCCCAGGGGTCCGAGCGGCGGGCGGCGATCCGGGCCGCCACGTCGTCGAGGTCGCCCTGCTCGGCGGCGAGGCGCTCCAGGGCGCCGGCGAGGAGCCGCTCGCGGAGCAGCGCCACGAACGCGGCCCGGGCCCGCGCCGCGTCCCGCTCGGCGCGCATCCCGGTGCGCTCGAGTTGCTCCCGGTGGCGCTCCACCGCCGCGGCCAGCTCCTCGGTCCCCTCGCCGCGGGTGGCCACGGTGCAGACCACGGGCGGCTCCCAGAAGCGCGGGTCCTCGGGCGCCCAGGGCTCGCCGCCGCGCGCGCGGTGGAGCTCGTCGTGGTCGGGGGGCGGGCGGGTGGCGCTGCTGCGCCGGAGCTCGAGCATCCACTGGAGGTCGCGCACGGCGCGGTCCGCGCCCTCGCGGTCCGCCTTGTTGACGGCGAAGACGTCGGCGATCTCGAGGACCCCGGCCTTGATGGCCTGGACGTCGTCGCCGAGGCCGGGGACGGTGACCACCACCACGGTGTGGGCCAGGCCGGCGATCTCGATCTCGTCCTGGCCCACTCCCACGGTCTCCACCAGCACCACGTCCTTTCCCATGGCGTCGAGGACCGCCACCACCTCGGCGGTGGCCCGCGAGAGCCCGCCGAGGTTGCCCCGGGTGGCCATCGAGCGGATGAAGACCCCGGGGTCGAGGGCGTGGTCCTGCATGCGGATGCGGTCGCCGAGGATGGCGCCCCCCGAGAACGGGCTGGTGGGGTCGACGGCCACGACGCCCACCGAGAGCCCGCGCCCGCGGTAGTGGCCGATGAGCCGGTCGGTGAGCGAGGACTTCCCGGCCCCCGGCGCCCCGGTGAGGCCCACGACGTAGGCGCGGCCGGTGCGCGGGAAGAGGGCGCGCAGCGCCTCGCGCGCCGGCGGCAGGCGGTCGTCCAGGTCGCGCATCAGCCGCGCCGCGGCGCGGACGTCGCCGGCGGCGACCCGGCCGGCGACGGCCTCGGCGGCGGCGGTCACGGCGCCGGCGCCTCGGGAACGAAGTTGGCGACGAGCACCGCCGCGGCCATGCGGCGTGCGGCGCCGAGCGGCTGGCGCTGGGGGTCGAGCTGCCGGTAGAGGACCCCGTCGCCCTGGACCTGGTCCACGAACACCAGCAGCCGCCAGCCGCTGCCGTGCCGGGCGAAGACCGCCTCGAAGTCGGGGCGGCGCAGGACGCGGGCGGCGCCGTAGGGCCGTCCGTCCACGTCGGTCCCGACGTATCGGATGTGCTCGCCTTCCTGCGACTCCACGACCACGTTCATGGCCCAGACCTCGCCGGGTGCCGGCAGGCGCGGGGGCGGCCGCGGCGAGGAAGCGCCCGCGGCGCTCGCGGGCTGGGCGCCCGCGCCCAGCGCGGCGGCGACCACCAGGGCGGTTCCCGGGAAATCGGCGAGGTCGAAGCGGTCCGACCAGACGTCGCCCGCCGGGCCGATGACCCGGCCGCGGAAGTGCGTGCCCACTTCGCGCACCGCCACGAAGCGGTAGTGCGTCCCCGCGTGCTGGAACTCCTGGAAGACCTCCACCGGGGCGCTGGGCGCGAGCACGCCCTCGGGGCCGAAGGCGCGGGTGATCTCCCCCAGCGTGAGCCCGTGGCGCGGCGGTGGGCTGGCCTCGATCCGGTCGCCGCCCGCGGCGGCGGGTCGCCCGGCGGCGGCGGTCGCCGCCTCCATCTCCGGCACTCGCTGCGCCAGCCAGACCTCGAGGTCGCCGCGCGACCCGTGGTCCTCCGGCTGCACCGCGGGGAAGGTGGCCGGGACCTCGAAGGGCCGGCCGCCCACCGGCGCGACGCGGGACACGCGGATGCCCTCGTCGGCTCCGAGGAGCTCGAAGGCGTGGGTCGGCGTGCGGACCACGGCGCGCGCCGCCAGCCGGTCCGGGTCGGCCACGACCTCCAGGCCCAGGGCCCGGAGGCGGGCGGCCTGGCTCTGGAGCTGGTCGAGGCGGCGCTGCAGCGCCTCGGCGACGCGCTGCTCCAGGGCGCTGGCCCGCTCCAGGTCGTAGAACGGCACCGGCGGGAGGGCCGCCAGCGGCGCGTCGAGGAAGCGGAGCGCGTCGTGGCCCAGGACGACGAAGCGGGCGCGGGGGATGGGCTGGCCGCTCGCCGGGTGGGCCAGCTTCCCGGAGAAGGGAAGCTCCCCCTCCAGGGTCTCCTTGTCGGAGGCGAGCCGCACCGGGATGGCGAGGGCGGCGAGCTTGCGGCCGGCGATCTGGTTCAACCGCTCCCGCGGGATCTTGGAGATGATGGTGTGCTCGCCCTCGACCATCTCGCGCGGAGCTTACCTCACCGCAGGAGATCGCGGGCGATGACCATCCGCTGCACCTCGCTCGTCCCCTCGCCGATCTCGCAGAGCTTGGCGTCGCGGAACATGCGCTCGACCGGGTAGTCGCTGGTGTAGCCGTTCCCGCCGTGGATCTGGATGGCGCGGGTGGTGGCGCGCATCGCCGCCTCGGAAGCGAAGAGCTTGCCCATGGCCGCCTCGCGGCCGTGGGGCCGTCCCTGGTCGGCGAGCCAGGCGGCGCGCTGCACCAGGAGGCGCGCCGCCGCCTGCTCGGTCCCCATGTCGGCGAGCATGAAGGCGATGGCCTGGTGCTGCGCGATGGGCACCCCGAAGGCCCGCCGCTCGACGGCGTAGGCGCGCGCCTCCTCGAGGGCGCCTCGCGCCAGCCCCAGCGCCAGGGCGCCGATGGTGACGCGCCCCTTGTCGAGGATCTGCAGCGTGTTCACGAAGCCCATCCCCACCTCGCCGACCCGGTTCTCGTCGGGGAGCTCGACGTCCTCGAGGAAGAGCTCGCCGGTGTCGGAGGAGCGCATCCCCAGCTTCCCGTGGATTGGGCGCTGGGTGAAGCCCTTGGTCCCCTTCTCCAGCGCGAACGCGGTGACCCCCTTCTGCCGCCTCCCGGGGTCGGTGACCGCCAGGACCACGAAGACGTCGCCCACCGTGCCCTGGGTGATGAAGAGCTTGGTGCCGTTCAGCACCCAGCGGTCGCCGCGCCGCTCGGCGCGGGTGCGCATGCCGGCGGCGTCCGACCCCGAGCTGGGCTCGGTGAGGCCCCAGGCGGCGAGCTTGCGGCCCGAGGCGAGGTCGGCGGCCCAGCGGCGGCGCTGCTCCTCGGAGCCGAAGCGCACGATGTGGCTCGTCCCCAGGCCGTTGTGGCTCGCCACCGTGAGCGCCAGCGACCCGTCCCAGCGCGCCACCTCCTCGACCACCGCGGCGACGCCCAGGGCGCCCAGGGCCGTGCCGCCGTGCTCCTCCGGGACCGTCATCCCCAGGATGCCGAGGTCGCCGAGCTTGCGCACCACCTCGGCGGGGAAGCGCTCGGCCGCGTCCCATTCGGCGGCGTGCGGCCGCACCTCCGCGACGCAGAAGTCGCGGACCGTCCTCTGGATCTCGGCGACGTGGGGGGGAAGCTCGAAGTCCATCGCTCCTCCTCTACTCTCCCGTGAAGACCGGCTTCCGCTTCTCGGCGAAGGCCCGGAGCGCCTCGAGGCGGTCCCGGGTCGCCAGGCAGTCCTGGTACATCCGGTTCTCGAGATCCAGCGCCTCCTCGATCGGCAGGTCGAAGCCGCCGTCGATGGCCCGCTTCGCCTGGCGGAGCGACACCGGGGCGTTGTCCGCCACCCGCGCCGCCCAGGCGAGCGCCTCCTCGCGGAGCCGGTCCGGGGGCACGGCGCGGGAGGCGAGCCCCATGGCCACCGCCTCCTCGGCGCGGATGCGCCGGGCGGTGAGCACGAGGTCCTTGGCCCGGGCCACGCCGATGGCGCGCGCCAGCCGCTGCGTCCCGCCGGCGCCGGGCATGATGCCCAGGCCCACCTCGGGGAGCCCGAGCTCGGCGCCGTTCGCCACCAGGCGCAGGTCGCAGGCGAGCGCCAGCTCCAGCCCCCCGCCGAGCGCGGCGCCGTTGACGGCCGCGAGGAACACCCGGGGCGAGGTCTCGATGCCGCGGAACGCCGCCCGCAGGTCCCCGAGGAAGGCCTGCACGTCGTCGCCGGTCATCGTCCGGCGCTCCTTCAGGTCGGCGCCGGCGCAGAAGGCCTTGCTCCCCTTGCCGGTGAGGACGACGCAGCGGAGCACGCGCTTCCCGGCGGCCCGGTCGATCTCCGCCCGCAGCCCGCGCAGCATCGCGGCGGTGATGGTGTTCCGCCGCTCCTCGCCGTCGACGGTCCAGACCTCGACCTCTCCCAGGTCCTCGACGATCCACTCCAAGGGGCACCTCGCGGTCTCGAATCGCGTCCGCTCAGGCGGCGGCGCGCGGCCGGACGTTCTCCCGGATCCAGTCGATGATCGCCTGCGTGGTGGCGCCGGGGAGGAAGACCTCGGAGGTGCCGCGCTTCTTGAGCTCGGGGACGTCGTCCTGCGGGATGATGCCGCCGCCGAAGACGACGACGTCGCTGGCGCCCTTCTCGCGGAGGAGGTCGATCACCGCCGGGAAGAGCGTCATGTGGGCGCCCGACATGATGGAGAGGCCCACCGCGTCGACGTCCTCCTGCAGCGCGGCGGCGACGATCATCTCGGGCGTCTGGTGGAGTCCGGTGTAGACCACCTCGAAGCCGGCGTCGCGCAGGGCGCGGGCGATGATCTTCGCTCCGCGGTCGTGGCCGTCGAGCCCGGGCTTGGCCACCAGGATGCGAAGGGTGCGCTCCTTCTGGGTCATGTCGGCGCCTCCAGGACGGCGATGAGGTCGATCGAGCCCGCCTCGAACGGCACCGGCGCGCCGCCCGGGCCCGTGGCGCGGAGGCGGGGCGGCCGGAGGCCCGCCGCCCGGGCGAGCTCGCCCCATCCGTCGGGGGTGTAGTACCGCAGCTCGCAGCGTCCTGTCAGCACCTCCGAGCCGCGGACCAGGCGCCGGGAGAGCCCCTCGCGGCCCGTGGCGGGGTCGAAGCGGGCGTCCTCCTCGACGACCGCTCCGCCCGGCAGGCGGCGCCGGGCGCGGCCGGCGGGCTCGCGAGCCAGGCGGAGCGGGTTCGCGTGCTGGACGAGGAGGCGTCCGCCGGGCCGCAGGACCCGGGCGACCTCGGCGAGGGCGGCGACGTTCTCGCGGTCCTCGAAGACGAAGAGCGAGGAGTACCAGCTGAAGGCGGCGTCGAAGGCCCGGCCGAAGGGGAGCGAGCGCAGGTCGGCGCGGACGAGGGAGAAGCCCCCCTCACCACCGGCGGTGGGGATCGAGGTGGCGCGCCGCAGGTAGTCCCCGTTCCGGTCGATTCCGACGAGCGCGAGCCCCCTCCGGCCGAGGGCCTTCAGGTGCCTCGCCTGGCCGCAGGCGACGTCGAGCACGCGCTCGCCGGGGCGCAGCCGGAGGAGCTCCGCCACCAGCCCGGCCTCGGCCGCCGAGAGCCCGGGCCCGAGGAGGTCCTCGGTCGTCTCCCGGTAGAGGTCGCCGAACCAGCCGGCCTCGCCCACGCTAGAAGCGCCCGTCCTCGCGGTAGGAGCCCCAGACCTTGCGGAAGACGTCGCAGATCTCGCCGAGCGTGGCGTAGGCCTTCACCGCCTCGATGATGGGGGGCATCACGTTGGAGCCGCCGCGGCAGGCGCGCTCCACGCCGTCGAGCCCCTGGCGCACCGCGGGCTCGCTGCGCTCCGCGCGGACGGCCCGGAGCCGCTCCAGCTGGGCGCGGGCGACGGTCTCGTCGATCTTCAGGAGCTTGATGGGCTCGTCGCCTTCGGAGCGGAAGGCGTTCACCCCGACGACCAGCCGCTCCCCCTTCTCGATCTCGCGCTGGAACCGGAAGGCGCTCTCGGCGATCTCGCGCTGCGGGTAGCCCTCCTCCACCGCCCGGAGCATGCCGCCCAGCTCCTCGATGTGGTGGATGATGTCGAGGGCCCGCTTCTCCATCTCGCCCGTCAGGTACTCGACGTAGTAGCTGCCGGCGAGGGGGTCGGCCACCCGGTCGGCGCCGGACTCGCTGGCGATGATCTGCTGGGTGCGCAGGGCGATGGTCACCGCCTCCTCGGTGGGCAGCGCGTAGGTCTCGTCGAGGGAGTTGGTGTGCAGGGACTGGGTGCCGCCCAGGACCGCCGCCATCGCCTGGAGGGCGACGCGGACCACGTTGTTGTAGGGCTGCTGCGCGGTCAGCGAGACGCCGGCGGTCTGCGCGTGGGTGCGCAGCAGGAGCGACTCGCGCCTCCTGGCGCCGAAGCGCTCCCGGAGCGCCCGGGCCCAGATGCGGCGCGCGGCCCGGAACTTCGCGATCTCCTCGAAGAAGTCGTTGTGGACGTCCCAGAAGAAGGAGAGCCTCTGCGCGAAGGTGTCGACGTCGAGGCCGCGGTCGACGAGGAGCTGGACGTACTCGAGGCCGTCGGCGAGCGTGAAGGCGAGCTCCTGCACCGCCGTCGCCCCGGCCTCGCGGATGTGGTAGCCGCTGATGGAGACCGGGTTCCAGCGCGGCATCTCGCGGGCGCAGAACTCGATCATGTCGCAGAGCATCTTCACCGCCGGGCGGGGCGGGACGATCCACTCCTTCTGGGCGATGTACTCCTTCAGCATGTCGGCCTGGATGGTGCCGCCGAGCTTCGACCGCGGGACGCCCTGCTTCTCGCCGACGGCGACGTACATCGCCAGCGCGACGACGGCCGAGGCGTTGATGGTCATCGAGGTGGTGACCTCGGCGAGCGGGATGCCGTCGAAGAGGACCTCGAAGTCGCGGAGCGTGGAGGCGGAGACTCCCTCCTTGCCCACCTCGCCGCGGCTCATGGGGTGGTCGGGGTCGTAGCCCATGAGCGCCGGCATGTCGAAGGCGGTGGAGAGGCCGGTCACGCCGTGGGAGAGGAGGTACTTGAAGCGCCGGTTCGTGTCCTCGGGCGAGCCGAAGCCGGCGAACTGGCGCATCGTCCACAGGCGGCCGCGGTACATCGTGGCCTGGGGGCCGCGGGTGAAGGGGTAGGAGCCGGGGTAGCCGACGTCCCGCCGGAAGTCGTGCTCCGGGACCGCGGCCGGGTCGAGGACGTCGGGGATGGGGATGCCCGAGTCGGTCTCGAACGCCTTCTTCCGGCGGGGGGCGCGGGCCAGGACCTCGGCGAGCTCGGCGGCGCTCCAGCGCTCGCGCTCGGCCAGGATGCGGGTGAGCTCCTCGCGCGAGTAGAGGGCGGTCCCGGCGCGGGCCGGCGCCGGCGGCGTCGGCTTGCGGCGCGGGTCGGGGGCCGGCCCCTTCCTCTCCCTGGCGACCTTCGAGCCCATGGCGCACCTCCGTCGCTCTGCCGACAATAACCGCGGCGGGCGCCGGAGCGGTAGGGAAAGGATGAGCGCGCGCGGAGCGGCCGTGCGGTAGAGTTGCGTTGACGCGGTGAGGTAGCTCAGTCGGCCAGAGCGAGGGTCTCATAATCCCTAGGTCGGGAGTTCGATTCTCCCCCTCACCACCAGCTCTTCCACGCTCTCGTCGCGCTGCGCGGGGGTGCAGACCATCAGTCCTCCCCCATCCGCCAGCGCGTCGCCAGCGCCGCCGCCTCCGCCTTGGAGGAGACCTCGAGCTTCCGGTAGAGGTTCTTCACGTGCGTCTGCACGGTGCGGAAGGTGATCCCCAGCGCCGTGGCGACGCTCTGGTAGGTGTGGCCCCGGGAGAGAAGCTCCAGGACCTCGCGCTCCCGGCCGGAGAGGCGCAGGTCGGGCGGCGCCTCCCTCCGCGGGCCCGTGCACCGCTCCAGGAGCCGCCGGGCGACGCGGGGCGACAGCGGGACGAGACCGTCGCGCGCAGCCGCCGCCGCGTCGGCGATTCCGCGCAGGGGCGTGCCCTTGAGCACGTAGCCCTCCGCGCCTGCTGCGAGCGCCTCGACGACGCGGTCGACGTCGTCGAAGACGGTGAGCACCAGCACGGAGGTCCCGGGGAGAATGGCGCGGAGCTTCCGCGCGGTCTCGGCGCCGGAGATCCCGGGAAGCTCGAGGTCGACGAGGGCCACGTCGGGGCGGAGCGGCCCGCAGGCCGCGAGCGCCTCCTCGCCGCTCGCGAAGGCGGCGAGGATTTCCAGCCCCTGGAGTCGGAGGCCGGCGGCCAGGGCCTCCCGCGTGCCCGGCTCGTCCTCCACCAGCACCACCCGCAGCGGCCGGCCGCTCACTGCCCTACCCTCCAGCCCGCAGGGCGACGAGCGTGCCGCCGCCGGGCGCCGGCTCGATCCGGAGCAGCCCTCCCAGGGCCTGGGCGTGGGCGCGCAGCGAGCGGAGGCCCTGGCCCGGCGCGACCGACCCGGGGTCGAAGCCGCGGCCGTCGTCGCGCACCTCGACGGCCACGGCGCCGTCGAGGTCGACGCGGACCTCGAGGCGGCGCGGCGCCGCGTGGCGCACGGCGTTCAGCGCCGCCTCCTCGACGAACTTGGCGACGTGGTAGGCGCAGGCCGCAGCGACGGGGCCGTCGCCCGTGCGCACCGCCAGCTCGAACCCGACGTCGGCCGCCTGGCACAGGCCCCGCAGCGAGCGGCGCAGCGCCCCGTCGAGCGCCTCCCCCGACGCCGCCTCGCCGCCGAGCGCCTGTACCGCGGTGCGGAGGTCGTCGAGGGCGCGGCGGGCGCGGCCGCCGGCGCGGTCGACGGCCTGCCTCGCCGACTCCGGCGGCGAGGCGGCCGCCACGTCGAGCCACAGGCTCACCTCGGTGAGCGCCGATCCCAGCGAGCCGTGGAGGTCGCCGGCGATGCGTCCCCGCTCCTCGGCGGCGGCGAGGCGGCGCGCCAGGTCGGCCTTCTCGCGGCGCGACTCCCACAGGCCGTGGCGGACGTGCGCCAGGGCGACGTACCCGGCCGTCGCCGCCAGGGCGACGGGCGCGACCGACGCCAGGCCGCGCTCGAGCGGCAAGAGCCCGGCGAGGTGCCAGGCCGCCGCGGCCAGCGCCGGGACGAGGGCGGTCGCCGCGGCGAACGCCAGGGAGGGCGCGGCCGCGTCGGTGAAGATCAGCACGTACGCGAAGTAGAGGAACCAGAGCGGCGAGTGCCCGTCGGCCGTGGAAGCGCCGGGAGCGGCCCCGGCGGCGAGGTTCACGGGAGCCATGACGAGGAGGGTCGTCGCGTAGGAGCGCCGGGCCAGGCCGGTGTGGACGCAGGCGGCGAGAGCCGCGAGATGCACCCCGAGGAAGAGGGCCACCACCCCGGGCCGGGCGCCCGTGTACCGGCGGACCGGCTCGAGGAAGAAGAGCGCGCCGATGGCGGTCACCACCGGCACGTGGATCCGCCACAGCGTCCGCGGGAACCCCGCGGCCGTCTCGAAGGCCTCGTACTCCGCGCGGGGCCGCGGCCAGAGGGTCCACGCCATGAGCCCATCCTTGGCATCCGGCGCGGGAGCGCAACGAATCCGGATGGGGTCCCTCCCGCGCTCACGGGATGGGGGGCCGGCGGTGCCGCCTCTAGCTTGCCTCGGCCGGCGCAGCGGCTTCCGGACGCCGGCCGGAAAGGGAGGCACGAGATGACGAGAGGGCCCCTCACCATCCTCGCGGTCGCGCTTGCGGCCGCGTGCGGCACGCCGATGGCGACCGCGAACTTCCGGGGCGTCCACAACCCGGTGCTGCTCGGCCCGCGCGAGCGCCTCGGCGACGCGAAGGCGCCGCCCGCGGCCTCGGCCAAGGTCCGCGACTTCAGCGTCGAGGCCTTCGAGGCGTTCACGCAGACCAGCAGCTACGCTCCGGGCGGGTCGTCGACCACCCTGTCCGCGTCGACGGCGGCGCGGCTCCCCGCCGCGGCGCTCCGGGCCACGGGAGGCGACCCGGCGCTCGACATCCGGATCACCGACCTCAACCCGAAGTCCAAGGGCAACATCGCCGGCTACCGCGTCGCCGTCGAGATCGAAGCCGACGTGGTCCGGCCCGGAGGGAAGCCATGAGGACCGCTCCGCTGGTCGCAGTCGTTCTCGCCGCCGCGGGCTGCGCCGGAGCCTCGAGCCACGTGCGGGCCGACGCCTCCCGCTACCCGGTCTCCATGTCCGGCTCGGTCCGGGACGGCTCGGGCCGGGTCGTGGCGTCCTCGCGCCTCGAGCGGGTGGGCGGGTACGCCGAGGCCTACACCGCCTGGGCGATGATCTGGACGATCGTCCCGCTCGCGAACCGGACCCACGACGTCTCCGAGGCGCTGAACGCGCAGGTGCAGGCGGCCCGGGGCGAGGCGGTCGTGAACTTCACCGCCGTCGCCCGGCCCTGCGCCTCCAACATCTTCACCATCGTCGGCGTCCTCCCCGGATGCACCGACGTGGAGCTCTCGGGCGACATCGTCAGGGTTCGCCCCGAGGCCGGCGCGGCGCCGTCGGCGTCGGCCGCGCCCTCCGGAGGTGGCCCGGCGCTCGCCTCGCTTCCCTCCGAGGAGCGCTGATGGGCGCCGCCGGCGTTGCGGCGGTCCTGATCGTCGCCGCGGCGCCGGCAGCGGCCGCCGAGCTGCCGCTCGTCCTCGAGCCGGGCTTCGCGCGCATGAAGTACGTGGGCGGGCTGCCCGCGGGCCAGGCGGCCGCCACCAACGACGCCGGGGGTCTCCGGGCGGAGTTCTTCCTCGGCGAGGACCCCTACTCCCGTCGGGCGCCGATCCCGGGCTACTCCTGGGGCGCGGGCGCCTTCCTCTACATGGGCGGCCAGGGCGGTTACCTGAGCTTCGACACCTACGGCCAGTTCGCCATCCAGCCCCCGCAGGTCGACATCCTCCCGCGCGCCACCATCGGGGTCGACTACCTCCTCTTCAGCGACTCCAAGGGCTTCAACTCGTCGAGCGGCTTCGACCTCTACATCGGCGCCGGCCTGCGCCTCCGCGCCCGCGCCGGGAGCCTGGTGCCCGAGCTCGACGCCGACTACCACCGCTACGCCAGGTCGGGCGCCAACGGGTACCTCGCGGCCGGGCGGGTCTGGTTCCCGGCGCTGGGCTCGATGGTCTCCTTGGGCGCCCGATGGCGCCGCCTCGCCGACGCCGTGGAGGAGTACGGCATCACCGTGGGGTACGTCTTCCGCTGAGCGGAGCTGGCCATGCGAACCCCGGTCCTCCCGCTGCTTGCCTTGTCGGCGACCCTCGCCGCTCCCCTTGCCGCCGGCGCCCAGTCGCCCCAGGGGGTCCAGTACGTCCTCCTCGCGGGCGCCGCGGGCCGCTGGAAGGCCGACCTGCCGGCCGGCTTCACCTACGAGGAAACGTCCCTCGGCGGCATCCTCGACCTCCGCTTCTCGGCCCTCGACTACCTGCGCCGCGAGACCGGGGGGCGCGGCCGGCTGCGCATCGGCGACCTCCTGGGGTTCGCCGTCGGCACCGGGAAGACTCGGCCCAGGGCCCAGCAATCCACGAGCTGGGCTCCCTGGGCCTTCTCCCTCGGGATGGTCGGCGCCTACGCCCTCGCCAGGGGGACCGAGATCCACGGCGCCCTCGGCTACCGCTACGAAGTCGATCCCTTCGGCGGGGGGGACTTCTACACGGCGGGCGGAGTGAAGTGCCCCTTCGTCGAGGGCGGCGCGCGGCTGCTGGGGCTTCTCTGGGCGACCGCCAGCCTCTGCCCGAGCATCCAGGGCGTGAACCTCCGGCTCGGCGGCGAGGCCTACCTCGGCCTGCGAGTCGAGCGCTTCAAGACCAAGGACGCTCCCGACTGGGGCCAGCGGGCCCTCGCCGGGTTCGGCTTGCAGTACTGACCGGCTGCCGGCGACCGCGGCTACAGGGCCTTCCCGCAGCCCGCCGGCGCCGAGGCCAGCAGCGGCTCGAGCAGGCTCTCGAGCTCGCGGCGGCTCACGGCGCCCTCGACGGTGGCGCGGATCTGCCCTGCGTGATCGATGACGTAGGTGCGGGGGTAGCCGGGGATGCGGAAGGCGTCGCCTGCCTGCCCCCGCTCGTCGAGGAGCACGGGATAGTTGATGCCCAGCTCCTTCGCCGCCTGCGCCACCGCGTCCCGGCCCCCCGACTCCTCGGCGACGCCGAGCATCTCGAAGCACCGGTTCCGGTTGGCGGCGTAGACGCGGGCGAGGTCGGGGATCTCCTCCCGGCAGGGCGCGCACCAGGTCGCCCAGAAGTTCACGGCGACCACGCGGCCGCGAAGCGACGCGAGCGACACCTCGCGGCCGTCGAGGTCGGGCAGGGCGAATGCCGGGGCCTCGCCCTCGGCGGGCCGCCCTCGGGTCTGGCGCACGGCGATCTCCGCGACCACCGCCGCCGCCGCGCCGAGGAGGAGGAGCTTCACCCAGCTTTTCATGACCCGTTGGAGTCCGGAATCGGCTATGGGGTTCGTCCGGGAGCCTAGTCGAAAGCCGCCCTAATCTCTTGGCTCGCCGGGGGTCCATCAGGGGTGTCCACGCCGGCCCCCATCCCTTCGCTGCACGAAGGCCGTCCGCGCGACGAGCCTGGCCTGCCCCGGCCGGCCCGGCGAGCCGCCACGCGCTGGCGGCTCTACGCCGCCGCGGCGGTCGCGGCCGTCGCCCTGGCCGGCCTGGCCGCCTGGCGCTGGAGCGCATCGCCCGCGAAGCCGGGCCTGCGGTTCGACAGCGCGGCGGTCGACCGCGGCCGCATC
>DATBLK010000139.1:0-18361 GCA_036555405.1 Anaeromyxobacteraceae bacterium | reverse complement strand
TCCCTACATCATGATCCACGAGAAGAAGCTTTCGTCGCTCCAGCCCATGCTGCCGATCCTGGAATCGGTGGTGCAGGCGGGGCGTCCGCTCCTCATCATCGCCGAGGAAGTGGAAGGCGAGGCGCTGGCCACCCTCGTCGTCAACAAGCTGCGCGGCGGCCTCAAGGTCGCAGCCGTCAAGGCTCCGGGCTTCGGTGATCGGCGCAAGGCCATGCTCGAGGACATCGCCATCCTCACCGGTGGCAAGATGATCGCCGAGGAGCTGGGCGTGAAGCTCGAGCAGGTGACCCTGAAGGATATGGGCCGGGCCAAGCGCATCACCGTGGACAAGGACAACACCACCATCATCGACGGCGGCGGCAAGAAGGCCGACATCGAGGCCCGGGTGAAGATCATCCGCGCCCAGATCGAGGAGACCACCAGCGACTACGACAAGGAGAAGCTCCAGGAGCGGCTCGCCAAGCGGGTGGGCGGGGTGGCGGTCATCAACGTGGGCGCCGCGACCGAGACCGAGATGAAGGAGAAGAAGGCGAGGGTCGAGGACGCGCTCCACGCCACCCGGGCCGCGGTCGAGGAGGGCATCGTCCCCGGCGGCGGCGTCGCCTACCTGCGCTGCCTGAAGACGCTCGACAAGGTGGACGTCACCGAGGGCGAGAAGTTCGGCCTCGACCTCGTGCGCCGCGCGCTGGAGGAGCCCCTCCGCCAGATCGTCGAGAACGGCGGCTGGGAGGGCTCGATCATCGTGAACAAGGTGAAGGAGTCGAAGGAGGTCCCCTTCGGCTTCAACGCCCAGAGCGGCGAGTACGAGGACCTGGTGAAGGCCGGCGTCATCGACCCGACCAAGGTCTCGCGCACCGCGCTGCAGAACGCGGCCTCGGTGGCGTCGCTCATGCTGACCACCATGGCCCTGGTCGCCGAGAAGCCCAAGGAGGAGGACAAGGGTCCCCCGGGCGGCGGCATGGGCGGCATGGGCGGGATGGGGATGTAGTCCGGGACCCCGGAATCCCGCCGGCACGAAGGGCCGCTCCACGGTGGAGCGGCCCTTCTGCTTTCGGGTGCGCCTCGCGCCCGAGGCCGCGGCGGCGGTCCGGGCGTCGCGCTATCTAGCTCCAGCCCCCACGCGGCAGGAGAGACGCCATGTCCGACGCCGACGTCACGGTCGAGCAGGTGAACGCCTTCGCGGCCGCCGAGGTCCCCTTCTCCCGGGAGCTGGGGATCCGCTGCGAGGCGCTGGCGCCGGACGAGGCGGTCGTGCGCTGGCCCTTCTCGGCCCGCTGGACGCGGCCGGTCGACTTCGTCTCCGGGCCGCTGATGATGGCGCTCGCCGACGCCGCCCTCTACTTCGCGGTGTTCACCCGCGGCGGCATCGTCCCGCTGGCGGTCACGAACGAGCTGAAGACCAACTTCCTGCGACCGGCGGTGGGGCGCCGCGACCTCGTGGCCCGGGCGCGGATCCTGAAGCGCGGGCGCCGCGTGGCCTTCGGCGTCGTCGACGTCCACGAGGATGGCGCCCCGGACCGGCTCGTGGCTCACGCCACCGGGAGCTACGTGATGCCCGATCGGGGGTGAGGAGGCTCCGGGGCTACCCCCGGCGCCGCAGCCAGCCGTAGCGGGTGTGGGTCGGCCTTCCGCCCACCGCCAGGTACTCCCTGCGGAGCTTCGACAGGCCGTCGTCGAGCGCGAACCCCGGGAACTCCATGGTCCTCTTCAGCGCGATGGGGATGTGGGCCTCGTAGTTCACCGGCACCGGGTGATACCCGCCGCGCCCCTCGTCGCCGCACTCGCTGTCGTTCACCAGGCGGCCGCTCCGGTTCTTGATGCCGTAGAGCCGGGCGCTGTTCAGGCCCAGGATCTTGCGCTTGGCCGCGTGGGTGAGCTTCGGGTAGCCGTACGCCTCGCGCATCGCCTCGGGGATCTCGAAGCGCCACAGGGCCTCGATCTGCCACTGCGGCCCCCCGTACCAGACCGCGTCCGATCCGAAGACGATCCGGTCCTCTCCGAAGAACTTCAGCGCCTGCCCCAGGATGTGGGCACAGACGGTCGGGAAGGTGATGACCGAGGAGGCGAACGTGGTCCCGAGCTCGGCGTACACGTTCGGATACGGAGCGGCATCCACCAGGAACCGGGTGGTCCAGAGGATGTCGGGAACGCCGGAGCGGGTGTTCCCCGACTGGACGTCGAGCAGGGCGTTCCGCACCCAGAAGCCGGGTCGGATGCACGAGTGGTAGATGACGAAGTTCAGCATGGGCCAGTCCCGCGCCGCCTTGGGGATGTCGGTCGGGAACCCCAGGGAGGGGTTGTCGGCGGCGTTGGTGGACAGGCCCTTGTGGATGCAGATGTTGTAGAAGCCCGGGTGGGTCTTCAGGTAGTGCCGGTACTCGGGCGCGGTGATGACCTCGTACATCGGGTAGGCCACCGCCTCGTCGTCCAGCACCCAGCGGGTCATGAGGCTGTTGGGGTCGGTGTCGAGCTTCGCCGAGTTGGCGGAGGTGTAGCCCTTCCACGAGTCGGGATGCAGGTTCTCGATCTGCCAGCGGTGGAAGTCGCCGTAGAGGGGATCGGCCTGGTTGCCGACCCCCGGGAAGAGCTGGCCGTGGGCCAGCATCCGGGTCGACCCCGCGATCTGGTTCACCCAGTCCCGCACCGCCGCGGTCTGCGTCGCCGACAGGAACTCGCCGGCCTCGGACTCGGAGATGTTCTTCGGCGGACGGGGCGCTCCGACGTCCGGGACCGCCGCCGAGGTGTTGTTGCTGAGGACGCCGATGGTGACCTGGCTGTCGAGGTAGACGTCCTGGACGAACTGGACGAGGTGGAAGTTCGAGTTCAGGTTCGGCTTGCCCACGATGGCCGGGTTCCACGGCGTGTTGATCCCGCCGAGCTCGTCGGGCAGGTCCAGGGGATTGAGGGAGCTGTGGTTCCCCTGGGCGATGTCCCGCAGCGAGTTGCCGGGTCCGATCCGGGTCGAGCGGATGGTGTGGAGCTGGTCGTCGAGGACGAAGAGGTCGCGGGGCGGCCCGAAGCGGGCACCGGCGCCCTCCTCGTAGAGCTCCGACGCCTCCACCGCGAAGAAGCGGCCGAAGACCCCGTTCATGGCGATGAAGGCGGCCGCCGTCCCGCCGCTGGACCGCAGGAACGTGCGCCGGCTGACGCCGAGCTTCTTCGACGCCTCGTCGGCGATCTGCGCGATCCGCGCCTCCACCCGCTCCTGCTCCTCCGTCTGCGGGTTGGGCAGGTACTCGCCGTTCGAGACCATCTGCGTGGGGATCGGCGACCCGAGCGTCTCGGCGTCGTCCGCTCGCTCGAGCCCCCGCAGCTGCTCCTCGCTGAACCAGGAGTCCTCTTCCCGCGAACCGGGGATCTTCTTCGCCATGGCACGCTCCTCGCGCCGTTCTTCCCCTTCCCTGCGCGGTAGCTTGGTCGGGCGACTTGACGCAGATCAAGATCCCCCCGCAGGTCGCGAGGGCCCCTTCCTCCTCGGCTCGGCGACCCGCTTTCGAGTTCTTGCCCGATCCTTCCGGCTTCTTGCGGACCGCCCGGGACGGCCGGCCGGGCGGGGACCGGCTACCCCAGCCCCGGGAACAGGCTGCGGGCCGCTTCCCCGAGCAGGCCCACGACCTCGGCGGGGAAGACGAGCGCCGGCAGGCACACCAGCAGCCCGCCCGCGATGGCGGCGGCGCGCCGGTGGGCGAGTGCCGTCCGGGTCGAGGCGTAGGTGTAGATGCCGAAGACGAGCAGCGTCTCGGTCACGCCGGCGACGAGGGCCGCCGGCCCGGGCCAGCCCGCGCCGAGCAGCGAGAGGGCGATGGCGGCGAGGCCGGCGGCGTTGAGCAGGTCGCGCCCGGTGCCGGCCCACCAGGCGCGGTGCTCCTCGCGCCGCAGCCGCGCCCCCAGCTCCTGGAACCAGACGAGCAGCCCGATGGCGGCGAGGTGCGCCGCGGAGGCGGCGACCCGCGAGAGGTCGCTCCTGGGCTCGAGGCTCCACATTCGGGCGCCGCATCGTAGCCGCGGCCCCCGGCGGAGCGCCACGGGAAGTCGCAGCGGTCAGATGACCGGGGCCCCGGACCGCGCCACCTGGGCGAACAGGCCGCCCCAGGCGCCCGCGCCCGGCGCCGCGCTCAGGATCCGGATGCCCACGGCTCCGCCCGAGCCGGCGGCGCTCTTCCAGCACACGGCACCGCGGAGGCGCGTGGCGCGCGGACCGGTGCCGACCCGCAGGCCGATCCCCTGCCCCACGTCGGGGAGCGGCCCGGGCCAGCGGACCGCGCAGCCGCCGATCGAGATGCAGGAGGCGAAGGTGAAGTACTCCCCGGCGCCCCAGTCGACGACCACCGGGAGGCGGGTGAGGTAGCGAGGCGACCGCTGCCGGAAGGTCACCGGCTCGCCCTGCGCCGTGGCGGAGAGGAACCGGACGGCCGCCTGGCTGTCCGGGTCGAGCGCCAGCTCCACGGCCCAGCGGGCTCCCTCCCGGCTCGCCCCCCGCACCGTGCCCACCAGCGTCGCCCGGACGCCGAGACCCGCGAGCTCGATCCGGACGGCCACGACCTCGTTGACCCTCGTCGGCGAGCTGGCCCGGAGGATGACGCGGCGGCGGTCGGGCCGCCAGGCGGCCAGCCACTCGCCGGGCTGCATGAGGGCGTTGATCGACTGCATGGGGCTCCCTCGGCGTCGTCGGAATCGATCTTCCTTAACGCGGCGACGCGGCCCGGGCCCGCCGGTTTCGCGCGTCGAGCCCGGTGGTGGGTCGGTCACCCACGTGCGCGCCTGGCCCCGGGGGCCCATCCGGGCCGCGGGAGCGGGCCCGGCCCGCGCCGGTGCGGCCGGCTCCCACATCCTGGTGTACGGCGGCGCCTCCTGCTATCGGTCGGGACGAATGGTCGAGCCTTCGGCGCGACGCGGGGCGACCCCGACGCTCTCGGCCGTCGTCCCCATGAGCGACGAGGCGGGCGGGGCCGCCGCCTTCCTCGGCAGGCTCCGCGACCAGCTCGCCGCGCTCTCGCCGGACTTCGAGATCGTGGTGGTGAACGACGGGAGCCGGGACGGGACGAGGGAGGCCGTCCTGTCGGTGGCCGAGCGCTGTCACGTCCACTACCTCGAGCTCTCGCGGAACTTCGGGAAGGAGGCGGCGCTCAGCGCCGGCCTGGAGGCGGCGCGCGGCGAGGTCGTGGTCCTGATCGACGGCGACGGCCAGCACCCGGTGGAGACGGTCCCCGCCCTCCTCGCCCGCTGGCGCGAGGGGTACGACATGGTCTACGGCGTCCGGGCGCACCGCCGCGACGAGGGCTGGTTGAAGCGGCTCGGCACCGCCGCGCTCTACCGGATCCTGGCGCGCGGGTCCAAGGTGGAGATCCCCGAGAACGCCGGCGACTTCCGGCTCCTGGACCGCAGGGCGGTGGAGGCGCTGAACCGCCTCGGGGAGCGCACCCGCTTCATGAAGGGGCTCTACGCCTGGGTCGGCTTCCGCAGCGCGGCGGTGGACTACGAGGCCCGGCCCCGGGCCGGCGGGAAGACCCGGTACGGCTACGGGCGCCTCGCCTCCCTGGCGATCGCCGGCATCACCGCCTTCACCAACCTGCCGCTGCGGGCGCTGGCGGTGGCGGGCGGCCTGACCTCGCTGGCCGCGCTGGGCTACGGCGCCTGGGTGGTCTTCGAGTACCTCCACTACGGCATCCAGGTCCCCGGGTACCCGACCATCGTCGTCAGCATCATGTTCTTCTCGGGCGTGCAGCTCCTCTCGCTCGGGATCATCGGCGAGTACCTCGGCCGCGTCTTCGAGGAGGTGAAGCGGCGGCCCAACTTCATCGTGGGCGACGCCCGCGACCACAGCCCGCTGCCGAGGGCCCGGGCCGGCGGCGGGGCGAGCCCGTGAAGCGGGTCGCCCTCTGCGCCGACGACTTCGGGCTGCACCGCCACGTCGACGAGGGGATCGCCGACCTCGCCGCCGCGGGCCGGCTCGGGGCGGTGAGCTGCCTCGCCGAGGCCTCGCGCTTCGCCGCCGACCTTCCCGGGCTCCTCGCCCACCCGCGGTGCGCCGCCGGCCTCCACCTCTCCCTGACGGAGGGCTTCGGCGCCGCGCCCGACGTGCCCCTGGCGCTCCTGCTCGCCCGCTGCGGGGCGCGCCTCGCCGACGCCGGAGCGGTGGAGCGCCGGCTGGCGGCGCAGCTCGACGCCTTCGAGCGGGCCGCGGGCCGCCCCCCGTCGTTCGTCGACGGCCACCGCCACGTCCACCAGCTCCCCGTGGTCCGCGACGTCCTGGTCCGCGTTCTGGGCTCGCGCTACCCGGAGAGGCCCCCCCTGGTGCGCTGCACCGTCCCCCGGAGCCACCGCGGCGCCAAAGCCGCGCTCGTCGCCGCGCTCGGCGGCCGCGCCCTGCGGCGGCGGCTCCTGCGCCACCGCCTTCCCCACAACCTCGACTTCGCCGGCGTCTACGGCCTCGGCGCCGGCGCCGACTACCCCGCCCTGATGCGGTCCTGGCTCGCCCGCATCGGCGACGGCGGGATGATCATGTGCCACCCGGGGCGCCCCGGGGGGCAGTCCGATCCCATCGCGCCGGCGCGGGCGGCGGAGCTCCGCTACCTCGCCTCGGCCGCCTTCCTCGAGGACTGCGCCGCCGCCGGCGTGGCGCTGGTGGCGCTCGCCGAGCTCGCGGGGCCGGCGGGCGGCCGGCCCTCGCCCTGACCGCCCCCGGATCGCGGGGCGCTCGACCCCGGGCCGGGCTGTCGGCCCGCCGCGCCGCTCCGCGTAGAATGGGGACCCCACGCCCATGAAGAGCCAGTGGAGAGACGACGATGCGGCCCGGTTCCCGGGCGACCTGGGCCTCCGGGTCTACACCTCGCGCCTGCTGGGCCGCGACCCCGCCCTGGTCCTGCACGGCGGCGGCAACACCTCCGTGAAGATCGCCGAGCGGAACCTCGTCGGCGAGGAGGAGACCATCCTCCACGTCAAGGGCTCGGGCGGCGACCTCGCCACCATCGAGGCCTCGGGCTTCGCCCCGGTGCGGCTGGCCCACCTCCTCCGGCTGGCCGCGCTCCCGGCCCTCTCCGACCCGGAGATGGTCAACGAGCTCCGCACCCACCTCACCCGCGCCGCGGCGCCCACCCCCTCGGTCGAGGCGATCCTCCACGCCCTCCTGCCGCACCGCTACGTGGACCACACCCACGCCGACGCGGTGGTCACGGTGTGCAACACGCCCGGCGGGGCCGAGCGCATCCGCGAGATCTACGGCGAGGCGGCGGTCGTCGTCCCCTACGTGATGCCGGGCTTCGACCTGGCGCGCGCCTGCGCCCGGCTCTTCCCCGCCGAGGCGACGCCGCGGACGCTGGGGATGGTGCTCCTCCACCACGGCATCTTCACCTTCGGCGAGACGGCCCGGGAGTCGTACGAGCGGATGATCGACCTCGTCGGCCGGGCGGAGGCCTACCTGGCCCGCCGCGGCGCCTGGTCGCTGCCCGCCCACCCGGCCGCCGGGCCGCGCCCGCTGCCGCGTGGCGAGGTCGCCGCCCTCCGCGCCGCGATCTCGCAGGCCGCCGGCTTCCCCCTGCTGCTCGCGGTCCACGACGATCCCCGGAGCCTGGCCTTCGCCCGCCGCCCGGAGGTCGCCGAGCTCTCGCAGCAGGGGCCGGCCACGCCCGACCACGTCATCCGCACCAAGCGCCTCCCGCTCCTGGGGCGCGACGTGGCGGCCTACGCCGCCGCCTACCGGCGTTACTTCGAAGCCCACGCCCCGGCGGCGCGGGAGCCCAAGGCCATGCTCGACCCGGCGCCGCGCGTGGTCCTCGACCCCGAGCTCGGCCTCTGCGCCGCCGGCCGGACGCCGCAGGAGCTGCGCGTGGTCTTCGACGTCTACGCCCGCACCATGGACGCCATCGAGCGGGCCGCGCTCCTCGGCGGCTGGCGCGCGCTCCCGGCGAGGGACCTGTTCGAGGTCGAGTACTGGGACCTCGAGCAGGCCAAGCTCCGCGCCGCCGGGAGGCCGGCGCCGCTCGCCGGCGAGGTGGCGCTGGTCACCGGGGCGGCGTCGGGCATCGGCAAGGCGGTCTCCGCCTCGCTGCTGGCCCGCGGCGCCGCGGTGGTGGGGCTCGACGTCGCCCCCGCGGTGGAGCGCGCCCAGGGCGGCCCCGGCTGGCTGGGCCTGGTCTGCGACGTGACGAGCGCGGAGGCGCTCCGGCGCTCGCTCGACGCCGCGGCGCGGGCCTTCGGCGGGCTCGACGCCCTGGTCCTGAACGCCGGCGTCTTCCCCGGCGGCCGGAGCGTCGCCGACCTCCCGGACGAGGAGTGGCGCCGGGTCTTCTCGGTGAACCTCGACGCCAACCTGGCGCTGCTGCGCGAGGCCCACCCGCTCCTCGCCCTCTCGCCTCGCGGCGGGCGCGTGGTGGTCGTCGGCTCGAAGAACGTGGCGGCCCCGGGCCCGGGCGCCGCCGCCTACTCGGCCTCCAAGGCGGCGCTGACGCAGCTCGCCCGGGTGGCGGCGCTGGAGTGGGCCTCGAGCGGCATCCGGGTGAACGTGGTCCACCCCGACGCCGTCTTCGACACCGGGATCTGGACGCCCGAGGTCCTGGAGGCCCGGGCCAGGAGCTACGGGATGACGGTCGAGCAGTACCGCCGCCGGAACCTCCTCGGCACCGAGGTCTGCGCCGCCGACGTGGGCGAGCTCGCCGCCGAGCTGTGCGGGCCGCTCTTCGCGAAGACCACCGGCGCGCAGATCCCCATCGACGGCGGGAGCGACCGGGTCGTGTGACGGAGCCCGCCGGCCCGGGTCAGAACAGGTCCGCCGTGAGCTTCACGCTCGTGCACAGCGTCACCGTCACGCTGGGCGTCGCCGGGAGCGTCCCGCTCCAGACGACGAGGAGCGTGGCCTTGCCGGCGCGCAGGTAGCTCCCCAGGTCCCCGCCGTCGCCGACGGCGAGGTCCAGCGAGGCCCCCGGCGGCGTCGGGCCCGGGGCCCAGGTGGCGAGGTGCCGCTCCGGGAGCCCCGAGCCTGCGGGGGGCTGGATGGAGCAGTCGACGGCGGTGAGTCCGTCGAAGTCGCCCACCGGCGTCGCCGCGCGGAGCGCGGTGAGGTGGACCTCGAGGTTCGCGCCCGGCTGATCCTGGAACGGGAGCCCTTCGAAGTCGAGGTCGAGGATGCTGCTCGAGGCGCCACCCGCGGGCGGGCTCACGTCCACGAGCTGCGTCCGGCAGAGCGAGGGTTGCTCCAGCTCGACCGAGCCGCACCCCAGGCCCAGGAGCGCTGCGGCCATCGCCATCGACCTTCGCGCCATGGCAACGCTCCTTCAGAAGTAGGTCAGGAACCCGAGCTTCGCGACCGGGCCGTCGAGCCGGAGCTTCGTCGGGCCGAGGTCGGTCCGGCTTCCGTCGACCACGGCCGGGCCGCCGCCGTCCACGACCGAGCCCGCGCCGCCCCTCGCCCAGACCCGGCCGAGCCCGCCGCGAACGAAGACCGCCCAGCCGCGTCCGGAGCCGAGCTCGAGCCCCAGCTCCGCGGTGACGTAGTCGAGGGACAGGCTCTTGAGCATGGGCTCCGCGTCCTTGGGCGCGGAGACCTTCCCGGCGATGCCGAGGCCCATGTAGTGGCCGTACTCGAGGTTCAGCGAGGGCGCGACCCAGTGCACGAAGGGGACCCAGGCGATCCCGGCCTTGAGCCCCCACGCCAGGTAGAGGTAGCTCGCGCCTCCGTTGAGCCGGAGCCAGGGGAGCGGTCGCCACAGCGCCGAGAGCGCGAGCACGTCGGGCGCCCCGGCGTCGAGCATGACGCCCCACCGCGGAAGCGGGCTCGCGGCGGGAGCGGCCGGCTCCTGCGCCGGCGCCGCCGGCAGCTCCACCGCCGGCGCCGCGGCCGGCTCCTGGGCCTGTGGCCCGGCTGGCTCGCTCGCCGGCGATGGCGCCGGGCCGACGGCGATGGCGGCGGCGACGAGGAGCGCTGCGGTGCAGCTCGACGCGGGCTGGAACGCGCTCATGGCCTCCCCCGGGCTCGAACGCGAGGTGGGCCATGGTGCACCGCGGCGCGCGCAGGCGCGCGAGGCTTCTTGGCGCAGCGGCGCCGTCAGCCGATCTGGCTGAACGCCGGCGAGCGAAGGAGCTTCGCCGCCTCGGGCGGAAGCTCGGTGAAGCGGACGCCCATCCGGCCGCGCATCTGGATCCGCGCGTCCCCCGGCTTGTTCCAGGCGACCTCGCCGCGGTAGGGCGCGTCCGCGCCGCCGATCCGGAGGATGCCCTGGACCTTGCTGCCCACCGGCAGCACCCGCATGAGCTCGGCGGCAAAGCCGCCGGCGCCGATGTCCAGCGTCATGACGGGAGCCGCGCCGATGGTGACGCGAATCCGGCGCTTGTGGCGCGCGCTGGTCCTGTCGGTCATGTACCTTGATTAGAGTACGGCGGGGGACGGAGGTGACGCCCTCGTTGGGGGGACATGAAGGGTTGCGGCAGGTTGACCTCTTGCCGATTCTGGCGACGACTCTGCCCCGGCCGTGGCCGCCCTCGCTGTGACCGAGGTCACCACGCCCCCGACCAGCCATTCCGCGGGCGTTGCGGTCGGCGGTCTCCCCGCCGCGAGGCAACCCGCGTCGGTCACTCCCCCGCCGGCGGCACCCTCCACGATTCGGGCACGTCCACGGCCAGGAGCTCGGCGCGAGCGGTCTCCTTCCCGCCGGAGCGGACGCTGCAAGCCACGAGGCGCTTGCGCCCCTTCGCCTCCACGATCCGCGCGCGCAGCTCCACCGGCTTGCCGATGGGCGTGGGCGCCAGGTAGTGGACCTCGAGCTTCGCGGTCACCGACCAGATGAGCGGCTCCGATCCCAGCGGCCGCCCCGCCTCGCGGTAGCCGTGGGCAATGGAGGTGCAGCAGCAGTGGCAGTCGACCACGGCGGCGATGATGCCGCCGTAGAGGACGTGCGTCGGACCGGCCATGAAGTCGGGCGACGGCTGGAAGCGGCAGACCGTCTCCTCGCCCTCGAGGTAGCTCTTCAGCCTGAGGCCGCGCGGGTTCAGCGTGCCGCAGCCCCAGCAGTGGTTGTGCGGGATGGCGTCCTGGATGGCGATGGCTGGCATGTCGTCTCCTGCGGCAGGGTCGACGACTCTGGCCCGGAGGCCGAGGCGGGCGCAAGGGCGGGCCGGGTCGGCGACTCAGCGGGTCACCAGCACCGCGGCGTCCAGCTCGTCGAGGAGGCGCTCCAGGCCCCCCGCCGCCAGGACCGGGCTCCCCGCGCCCATGAGGAGCAGCGCGCCGGAGCGTCCGGCGGCCCGGACCAGGTCCGCGCGACGCGCGCCGCCGAGCCAGCGCGTCGCGGGAGCCCGACCCGGCGGGAGCCGCGCCCGCGCCCGCGCCGCGAGCTGCTCCGCCTCCCCGGCCGTCGCCGCGGCGAGGAGCAGCGTGAGCCCGGCCGCGCCGCCGGCCAGGCGGGCGGCGAGCTCCAGGGCGCGGTCGCAGGAGGGCGAGCCGCCGTAGACCGCCCAGCGCGGCCCGCCGGTGCCGCCTCCGCGCCCGAGCACCAAGACCGGGGTCCCGGCGCGCGACGCCACCGCGCCGGTCGTCCCGCGGCGACCCAGGCGCGGGTCGCGCCCGAGCACCAGCAGGTCGGTCGGCCCGGCGGCGGCGAGGAACTCGCCCGCCGGGTTCCCCCGCGCCACGCGGAAGCGGAACGCGAGCCGGTGGCTCAGCGCCGCCGCCGAGAGCGCCTCGCGCGCCGCGGCGGCGAAGGCGCCGAGCTGGGCCTCCAGGGCCTCGCGATCCAGCGCCCGGGCGGCGCCGGAGGGCAGCGCCAGCTCCGCCGCCAGCGGCAGGCCCGCGGCCCGGAGCAGCTCGACGTCCTCGACGAAGAGCGCCTCGAGCTCGGCGCCCAGGGCCGCGGCCAGCTCGGCCGTCCCGGCCGCGGCGCCCCCGCCCGAGGTCGCGACGTCGAGGGCGACCAGGACGCGCCGCAGGCCGGGCGGGCTCACGGCGGACCCTCCTCGGCGCGCCGCTCGGCGGCGAAGGCCCGCGCCTTCTCGATCAGCTCGCCGAGGCGCGCCGAGACCCGCGCGTTCACCGAGCCCCCGGGGTAGGTCCCGTCGGCCCCGCGCGCGCCCGCCGGCACGCCGGTCAGGATCTCCACCGCCTGGTCCACGTGGTCCACCGCCCAGACGCGGAACTTCCCCTCGGCGCAGGCCCGGACGACGTCCTCCCGCAGCATGAGGTGCTTCACGTTCGCCCGGGGGACGATGACGCCCTGCGCCCCGGTGAGCCCGCGCCCCCTGCAGACGTCGAAGAAGCCCTCGATCTTCTCGTTCACGCCTCCCACGGCCTGGATCTCGCCGTGCTGGTTCACGCTGCCGGTCGCCGCGACGGCCTGCCGGACCGGCAGGCCCGAGAGCGCGGAGAGCAGCGCGCAGAGCTCCGCCGCCGAGGCGCTGTCGCCCTCGACGCCGCCGTACGACTGCTCGAAGACCAGGGTGGCGGAGAGGGGAAAGGGCCGGTCGGCGGCGAAGCGGGAGGAGAGGAACCCCCCGAGGATGAGCACCCCCTTCGAGTGGATGGGGCCGCCGAGCTCCACCTGCCGCTCGATGTCCACGACCTCGCCCTTCCCGAGCCGCACCCTGGCGGTGATGCGGCTCGGCCGCCCGAAGGGCAGCGCGCCCGCCTGGACCACGGACAGGCCGTTCACCTGGGCGACCCGCTCGCCGTCGGTGTCGATGAGCACCGTGCCGCGGGCGATCTCCTCGAGGAGCCTCTCCCGCACCCTGCCGTGGCGGCGGGCGCGGGCGTCGATGGCAGCCTGCACGTCCTCGGGGGCCACCACCTCGCGGCCGGCGACGGCGGCGCCGTGGTCGGCCTCGCGCAGGAGGTCGGCGATTGCCTGGACCCGCGCGGTGAGCCGCTCGGCGTCCTCGGCGAGGCGGGCGGCGTGCTCGACCACCCTGGCCACCGCGGCGCGCGACAGGGGGCGGAGGCCGGCGGCCCGGCCCAGGGTGGCGACGAGCCGCGCGAAGGCGAGCTCGTTCCCCTCCCGCGGGATCTCGTCGTCGAACTCGGCGGCCACCTGGAAGTGGGCCGGGAACTCCGGGTCGAGCGCCGACAGGAGGTGGTGGAGGAACCGCTCCCCGACGAGCACGACCTTCACCGAGAGCGGGATGGGCTCCGGCTCCAGCGAGGCGCCGGAGGAGAAGCCGAAGAGCCGCTCCGGGGGGTCGATGCGGATCTCCCGCGCCTCCAGGGCGCGCTTCAGCTGCTCCCAGGCGAACGGCTGCGAGAGCAGCCGGCGGGCGTCGAGGACCAGGTAGCCGCCGTTGGCCCGGTGGAGCGCGCCCGGCCGGACGAGGGTGAAGTCGGTGACCAGGGTTCCGAAGTGCGCGTGGTGCTCGATGCGGCCGAAGAGGTTCGCGTAGGTGGGAAGGTCCTCGTGGACCAGCGGCGCCCCCCGTTCGTTGCCGTGGTCCACGATGACGTTCACGCCGTAGCGGCGCAGGGCCGGCGTCTCGGAGAAGAGCTTGCGCATCTGGCTGGCGGCGTCCTCGCCGTCGGTCCCGCCGATGAAGTCGTGGACGTTCTCGACGACGTCGGCCTGGACCGCCTCGAGGTGCGCCACCGCCTCCGGCAGGTCGGCCCAGCGGGCGCGGAGCTCGTCGAGCAGGTGGCCCACCGCGTAGAGGGCCACCTCGCGGTTCAGCTCCCGGACCCGCTCCCGGTGGCGCCGGTCGAGGCGCGGCATGCCGCGCAGCGCCTCCTGCAGCTCGCCCTGGATGGCGGCGATGGCCTCCTGGAGCCGGCGCTGCTCCTCCTCGGGGAGCTTGCGGAACTCCTCGGCGTCGACGACCTCGCCGCCGCGCACCGGCGCCACCATGAAGCCCACCGGGGTCCGCACCACCGTGACCTGGCGCTCCTCGGCGCGGTGCTGCAGGGCCCGCATGGGCGCCTCGCGCTCCTCCTCGAGCTGCTTCTCGAGGAGGTGGAGGCGCGTCCGGTAGTCCTCGCCCTCGAAGACCGCCGGGATGGCGGCGCGCAGGTCCTCCACCAGCCGATCCACGTCCCGCTTGAAGGAGGCGGCGCGCCCCGCCGGCAGCCGGAGCGCCCGGGGGCGCTGCGGGTTCCCGAAGTCGTTGAGGTAGCACCAGTCGCTCGCCGGGGGCTCGGCGCTGGCGCGGCGGCCGATGACCCGCGCCACCGCGGTCCGCTTCCCGACGCCCGGCGGGCCCAGCACGAAGACGTGGTAGCCCGGGCCCCGCATCCCGGCGCCGAGCTCGAGCGCGGCGCCGGCCCGCTCCTGGCCGAGCGGGAGCTCGAGCTCCTCGAGCTCGGCGGTGGTGTCGAACGGAAGCGCCCGCGCCTCGCAGGCGCGATACAGGGCGCCCTCCGCGAGCGGCTCCAGCGCGGCCCCCATCCGCGGCCCTCCAGCTCGCGAGGCTAGCACCTCCGGGCGCGCCCGGCTTGCGACCAGGGCGCGCAGGCCCCGAGGCAAGCTGCCCCACCTCCTTCGCTCGCGCGGGGCGTAGCATGGGCGTCCGGCCCGCACCGGCCGGCGTCGGGCGGGCCCGGAGGCGGGCCGGCCGGGCGCGGTGCCGCGGGAATCCCATGGCGGAAATCGACTCCCTGCGCGAGGCCGTCCGCCGCCTCGACCCCGGAGCGCGCCTCGTCGCCTGCGAGCCGCTCGGGGCCGACGCCGGGGCCGGCGCCGCCGCCGTCGCCCGGAAGGGCGGCGGCTACGGCGTGCCCCTCAGGCTCACGCTCGAGGCGGCGGACGGCGCCCGGCGCCACCTCGTCTTCCGCACCGCCGCCGCCAACGAGTTCGGCCACGACCGCCGCTCGGACCGGGCCGCCGAGCTCCTGCTCGCGTTCGACACCTTCGGCGAGGTCCCCGACCACGTCCGCGCGCTCGACGTCGGCGCCGTCGCGCCCGACGGTCTCCGCTCCCTTCGCGGCGCGGACGAGTTCTACCTCGTCACCACCTGGGCCGAGGGGCGCCTCTACGCCGAGGACCTCCGGGCCCTGGCCCGGCACGGCGCGGCCGGCCCGCTCGACCACGAGCGGGCCGGGGCGCTGGCGCGCTGGCTGGCGGCGCTCCACCGGCCGGTCCTGCGAGACGCGGTCGCCTGGCGCCGCGCCCTGCGCGACCTCCTCGGCCACGGCGAGGGGATCTTCGGCGTCGCCGACGCCTACCCGCCGGACGTCCCGGGGGCGCCGGCCGCCCGCCTCGAGGCCCTGGAGCGGCGCTGCCTGGCCTGGCGCTGGCGGCTCCGCGGGCAGGAGGCGCGGCTTCACCCCACCCACGGCGACTTCCACCCCTTCAACCTGGTCTTCGCGGAGGGAACGCGCTTCACCGCCCTCGACGCGAGCCGCGGCGGCCGCGGCGACCCGGCGGACGACGTCACCGCGCTCTCGGTGAACTACGTCTTCTTCGCCCTCCAGGCGCCCGGGTCCTGGCCGCGGGGGTTCGGGCCGCTGTGGCGGCGCTTCTGGGGGGACTACCTCGCCGCCTCGGGCGACCGGGAGGTCCTCGGCGCCGCGCCGCCGTTCCTGGCCTGGCGCGCGCTGGTCCTCGCCTGCCCGCGCTTCTACCCCGACCTCGCGCCCGGGCCGCGCCAGGCCCTGCTCGGCCTGGCGGAGCGGGCGCTCGACGCCGGCGCCCTCGACCTCGAGATGCCGGAGGCGCTCTTCCGTTGAGCACGGGCGGCGCCGTGGTCTGGATCGCGGGCCGCCCGGCGGCGGGGAAGTCGACGCTCGGGCTGCGCCTCGTCGCCCTGCTCCGGGACCGGGGCGCGCCCTGCGCCCTCCTCGACGGCGACGAGGTGCGCGAGGCGCTGGGGCGCCCGGCCGGGCGCGGGCCCGAGGAGCGGGCCGCCTTCTACGAGGCGCTGGCGCGCATCGCCGCGCTGCTGGCGCGCCAGGGGCTCGTCGCCGTCGTGGCGGCGACGGCCAGCCGGCGCGCCCAGCGCCAGCGGGCCCGGGCCCTGGCGCCGGCGTTCGTCGAGGTGCTGGTGGCGACCCCCGCCGAGGAATGCGAGCGGCGCGACCCCAAGGGACTCTACGCCCGCGCCCGCGCCGGCGACATCGCGGGCCTGCCGGGGCGCGACGAGCCCTTCGAGGAGCCGGACGCGCCCGACGTCGTCGCCCGCGGCGGCGAGGACCAGGAGGCGGCGGAGCGCGCGGCGGCGCTGGCCCTCGCGGCGCGCGGGGGCCCGGGCTCGACGGGGTGAGCACCGGGGGCCGCGCGGCCGCGTGCCGCAGCCCCGCCGGCCCGAGCGCCGGGAGTACCATGGGGCATGCTCCCCCGTGCCCCGCTGGTCGTCGCCGCGCTCGCCCTGGTCGCGGGCTGCGCCGCGCCCGGGCGCGAGGCGCGGGGGGAGCGGTGGCCGGAGACGCCCGCGGCCCTCGCGGTCCCCGAGCCCGATCCCTCTTGCCGGGGCACCGTGCAGGAGGCGCTCGGGCGCGGAGGCCTCCAGCGGGTGGTGGTTCGCCTCGCCGCCGGCCCCTCCGGGCGGGTGGAGGTGGTGAGCTTCCTCTCGCCGGACGTGACGCCGGCGGCGCAGGCGGAGATCCGGCGCGCCCTCGCCACCTGCGCCTGGGCGCCCCGGCCCGCGCCCGGCGGCGCCGAGACCTGGATCACGACCTGGGTCCACGAGCGCGGCGGCCGCTGACCTGCGCCGGCCCCGGCGGCCCCCGCGCCGCACCCGTTCCGGCGCGACGCCGTGCCCGCACCCGGCGCGGCCCGGCGGGTGGTAGGGTGGCGAGGCATCGGGGGGGGGAACGGGGAACCATGGGCGGCCGGATCTTCGCGCCGCTCCTCGCAGCCGCGGTGGCGGCGGCACCGCCCGCCGCCGCCGCGAGCGACGAGGAGCGCACCGACGCGCAGTGCCTCGAGTGCCACGCCGAGCCGTGGACGGCCCGCCCCGACGGGCGGAGCGTCTTCGTCGATCCCGGGCTCTTCGCGGCCACGACCCACGCGGCGGTGGGCTGCACCACCTGCCACGCGTCGGTGCCGGCCGGGCACCCCGGAGACGGCGCCAAGGTGGCGCGAGCCGAGTGCGGGACCTGCCACCAGGAGACCGGAAAGGAGTACGCCTCCGGCGCCCACGGCGCCCACGCCGCCTGCACCGACTGCCACGACCCGCACGACGTGAAGGGGCCGGAGGTCCTGACCGCGGCCCAGATGAACGCCGCGTGTGAGCGCTGCCACGAGCGCCAGGGGCTCGGCGCGAGCCACGCGCGCTGGCTCCCGCAGACCGCGCTCCACCTCGCCGCCGTCCCCTGCGTCGGCTGCCACACCGGCTCGCCCGACTTCGTCGTCTCGATGAGCGTCGAGCGGCGCGCTGCCGCCGGGCTCGCGGAGCGGCTCCGGCGCCGCGAGCTCGAGGGCCTGCTCCGCGACGCGCGCGGGGCGAGCACGCTCGTCGACGCCGACGACGACGGCTACGTCTCCCTCGAGGAGCTGCGGCGCTTCAACCTCGATTTCCGCGGGCGCGGCATCCAGCTCCAGGCGACGCTCGTCCCCGAGCACGTCACCCACACCTACGGCATCCTGCGGAACCGGCACGACTGCACCTTCTGCCACGCGGCCGGTCCTTCCGCGCGCCAGAAGGGCTTCGTCGCCATCCCCGAGCCGGGCGACCGCAAGGTGCGGCGGCTGCCGGTCGAGGCGGGAGCGCTCCTCGACCTGCTCTACGGGACGCCCGATTTCTACATGATCGGCGCCACCGAGACCCGCAACCCGCTCATGACCGGGATCGCCGCGGCCCTCGTCGGCTTCGGCGCGCTCTTCGCGGCCGGGCACGCCTTCGTCCGCGCCCTGACGGTCCGGAACCGCCGGGGCCGGCGGCCGGGGGAGTCCTGACCATGCGCGTCGCGCCCGCCGACAGGGTCCTGGTGACGCCGCTGGTGGTGCGGATCTGGCACTGGGTCCACGCCCTGGGGATCGTCGCCCTCCTCGCCAGCGGCGCCGCCCTCCGCTTCCCGGACCGCATCCGCTGGTTCGGCGACTACCGGAACGCGGTGGCCGTGCACGACGTCTCGGGCGTCGTTCTCACCGCCGCCTTCGCCCTCTGGATCGTCCACTACGGAGCGGTGGCGGGGCGGCTCCGGCGGGTCTACCTCCCCACGCTCGAGGACCTCTGGCCGGGCCTCTGGCGCCAGGCGGCCTTCTACTTCTGGGGCTTCTTCAAGGGCGCGCCCCACCCCTACGAGACCGGCCCCGAGCGCCGCTTCAACCCGCTCCAGAAGATCTCCTACGGGTTCATGATGCTGGTGATGACGCCCCTGGTCTGCGCCTCCGGCATCCTTCTCCTCGACGTCACCACGCTGCGCCAGTGGCTGGCGGCCCTCGGCGGGCTCAAGATCGTCATCGGCGCCCACTTCCTCCTCGGCGCCGCCTTCCTCGCCTTCCTCTTCGTCCACGTCTAC
>DATBLK010000271.1:0-8479 GCA_036555405.1 Anaeromyxobacteraceae bacterium | reverse complement strand
GACCTCGACGCTCTACCCCTTGTTCCTCTGCCTCTCCTTCAAGACCACGCACGTCCCGCTGGCCCGGCAGACGACCACCGGCTCCGCCAGCACCTCCGCGGCGCTGTCGTTGATGTCGGGCCGCGGCCGGATCACCTTGCGCGCCTCGAAGCGCATCGCCCGCGAGGTGTTCCCGACCCCGGTGATCTCGCCCGTGGCCTCGACGACGTCGCCGGCGAACACCGGGGCCAGGAACTCCACCGCGTCGTAGGCGCGGAAGAGCCCCTCGTCCCCGTCGAGGCGGGTCAGGAGCTCGGTGGCGACGTCGCCGAAGAGCCCCAGCACCCGGGCCCCGTCGACGAGGTTGCCGCCGTAGTGGGCGTCGGCCTGCGAGAGGCGGAGCCGGTGGGTGGCGCGGGGGAGCGGGGTCATCGCGGTCTCCATTCAGTGGAATCCACCCGGCGAGCGCCACTCAGTGGAGCGTCCGCCCCAGGCGGCGCAGCAGCTCGGCCACCAGGTAGTTGGCGACGTCGCTGGGCCGGGTCCCGGGCCCGAAGCCGGCGTCGAAGCCCAGCTCCAGCGCCAGACCGTGGTCGATGCGCGGTCCGCCGAGGAGCGCCAGGATCCCGCCGCGGACGCCGAGCCGCTCGAGCTCGTCGACGAGCTGCCGGGCGTTCTCGCGGTGGACGTCGCGCTGGGTGACGACCTGCGAGACCAGCACCGCGTCCGCCCGGCGCTCGGCGCAGAGCCGGGCCAGGGCCGCGTTCTCGACCTGTGCGCCCAGGTTCACCGCCTCGAAGGCCGGGTAGCGCTCCAGCCCGAAGTCGCCGGCGTACCCCTTCATGTTCATGATGGCGTCGATGCCCACGGCGTGGGCGTCGGAGCCGGTGCAGGCGCCGAGGACCACGATGCGCCGCCCCAGCTCGCGAAGCGCGACCTGGTTCAGCTCGTCGAAGCCCTTCTTGCGGACCACGACCTCGGCGACCTCCAGCGCCGCGGCGTCGACCGCCGCCGGCGTCCGGCCGTAGAGGACGAAGAAGCTGTAGCCCTCGGCGGCCGGCTCCATCGAGGCCAGCTGCACCCCCTCGAGCCCCATCTTCCGGGCCACCTCCAGCGCCGCCTGCCGGGCCCGCTCCCCGGGCGGCAGCGGGAGCACGAAGGAGAGCTGCACCACTCCGTCGCCGCGTCGGTCGCCGTAGGGGCGGACGAGGTGGGGCCCGCCGCTCAAGCGGCCTCCAGGATCTCGAGGAACGGGTTGAAGTGGTCGGGGCCGCGCTCGGCGACGCCCTGGAGCCCCTTGCCGCCGGTCTCGGACCGGGCCACGTCGCCGAAGCGGGCCCGGCCGATGGCGGCCGGCAGCCCGTCGCGGGCCACCTCCTCGAGGAGCTCGCGGGCGCGCCCCAGGGTCTCCTGCGCCCGGCGCTCCACCACCCCGCCCTCGCGGAAGAGGATCTCGCCGCCCATGCTCTTCCAGGCCCGGTAGACGTAGTCGGCGCTCTTCAGGGCCACGTACCGGTCCATGAGCAGGGGGTTGTGCATCGCCTCGGTCATCATCCCCAGGAGCTGGATCGACTGCCCGGTGACCCGGGCGACGACGTCGGCCATCAGGTCGTAGGCGTGGCTGAAGAAGATGTCGCCCCGCTTGTGCTTGGTGGGCGGCATGTACTTGATGGGCGCCGCCGGGAAGAGGGTGCGGACGAGGAGCGCCTGCGCAAACTCCCGGGCCACCGTGTCCTCGCGCTCCGGGTCGATCTCGAAGCTGTGGCCGAGCCCGACGAGCTCGTCCCGGAGGCCGGCCCGGTGGGCCAGGGCCTCGTTGATGAACTGGCTCGCCACCACGGTGTGGGCGGCCTCGTCGGCGTCGGCGGTGGTGATGTAGTTGTCCTCGCCGGTGTTGATGACGATCCCCGCGAAGGCGCAGATGCGGCGCGAGAAGTGCTGGTCGCAGAGCGTCCGGCGCATGTTGATGTCGCGGAAGAGGATCCCGTACATCGCGTCGTTGAGCAGCATGTCGAGCCGCTCCCAGGCCGCGGCGAATGCGATCTCGCTCATGCACAGGCCCGAGGAGTAGTTCGTGAGGTGGAGGTAGCGCCCCAGGCGCCGCGACTCCTCGTCGAGCGCCTCCCGCATGATGCGGAAGTTCTCCTGGGTCGCCCAGGTGCCGCCGTACCCCTCGGCGGTGGCGCCGTCCGGGACGTAGTCGAGGAGCGACTGGGCCGTGGAGCGGATGACGGCCACGACGTCGGCGCCGGCCTGGGCCGCGGCCCGGGCCTGCTCCACGTCGTCGTGGATGTTCCCGGTGGCCACGATGACGTAGCGGTGCGGCCGCGGGGCCTCCCCCAGCTCCGCCCGGAGCGCGTCGCGCGCCGCGGTGCGGCTCCGCAGCTCGGCGGCGGCGGACCGCGCCTCGCGGCGCATCTCCTCCTCGACGGCGGCCGCCTCCTCCCGGGCCGGCGCCGGCGGGCGGCGCGGCAAGGAGGCCAGCCGGCCGACGATCGCCATGGGGTCGCCGGCGCCGGCGCGCATCGCCTGGCCCACCCAGAAGGCGGCGCCGCGGCCGAGGAGGCCGCGGGCGTGGATCTCGTCCACCATGAGGTTCACGTGGGGGACGCCTCCCGGGGCCGCGCCGTGGAAGCCGAGGAGCCGGAGCGCCGACCGCTCGACGGAGACCGTGGTGTGGCGGCGCACGAAGGCGAGCACCTGATCCGCGACCCGGTCGGCGAGGGCGCGGCAGCGCTCCACCGCGGAGCGGTCGAGGCGCAGGTCGGGCACGGCGCGGCCGTCGGGGAGCTGCATGGCGCAGTTGATAGACCCGGGCCCGGCCCGGTTCAAGGTCACGGGTGGTGCCGCCCTGCTCCCACCCTTCCCGATCCCCTCTCCCCGCCCAGGGGGAGAGGGCCAGGGTGAGGGGGTCAGACGATCCGCCCGCCGCCGACCACCTCGTCGCCGTCGTAGAACACCGCCGACTGGCCCGGCGCAACTCCCCGGACCGACCGCTCCAGCTCGACCGACGCGCCCTCCCCCAGGGCGCGGACCATGCCCGGCTCGCCCTCGTGCCGGTGGCGCACCCGGACGAGCAGGCGGCGCGGCCCGGCGGGCGGCGCCCCGGCCACCCAGTTCACCGCGCGGACGGCGAAGGCGGCGCGGGAGGCCTCGGCGGCGCTGCCGACGACGACCCGTGCCCGATCGGAATCGAGCCGCACCACGTAGCGCGGCTCCGGGCCGGCGGCGCCGAGGCCGCGCCGCTGTCCCACCGTGAAGGCGTGGACCCCGGCGTGGGTCCCGACGACCTCGCCGCTGGTGGTGACCACCGCCCCGGGGCGCACCCGGTCCGGGGCGCGCAGGGCCACGAAGCCGCCGGCGCTTCCGCGGGTGACGAAGCAGATCTCCTGGGACTCGGGCTTCCGCGCCGTGGGGAGGCCGGCCCGCTCGGCGAGATCGCGCACCTGCGGCTTGGAGAGCTCTCCCACGGGGAAGAGGGCGTCGGCGAGCGCATCCTGGCCCAGGCCGTGGAGGAAGTAGCTCTGGTCCTTCTCGGGGTGGCGCGCCGCGAGGAGCGCCAGCCGGCCGGCGCGCCGCTCCACCCGGGCGTAGTGCCCGGTGGCGAGGCGGGCCCCCAGGGCCCGGGCCCGGCGCAGGAGCCAGTCGAACTTCACCTCGCTGTTGCAGGCGACGCAGGGGTTGGGCGTGAGGCCGCGCAGGTAGTCGTCGACGAAGGCGTCGACCACTGCGCGGCCGAAGTGGTCCTCGACGTCGGCGACGTAGAAGGGGATCCCCAGGGCCCGGGCCGCGGCCCGGGCGTCGTCGAGGTCGTCGGGCCCGCAGCAGCTCCGGCCGCGCGAGGGGTCCGAGGCGTCGCGGAGGCGCATGGCGATGCCGAGGACCTCGTGGCCCTGGGCCGCGAGGAGCGCGGCCGCCGCCGAGGAGTCGACGCCCCCCGACATGGCCACCACCACGCGCATCAGGCGGGGATCTCCAGGACCACCTTGGTGCCGGTGAAGTGGCGGCCGGCGCTGGCCGGCTGCGTCCGCGGCGGGCTCTCGACGGTCACCGAGCCGCCGTGGGCCTCGGCGATGCGGCGCGCCACCGGAAGGCCCAGGCCCGAGCCCGGGCGCCGCGCCTCGCCGTCGCGGGTGGCGTGGAAGAAGGGCTCGAAGACGTGGGGCTGGTCGGCGGGCGCGATCCCCGGCCCCTGGTCGTAGACCGCAACCTGGAACCTGGCGCCCGAGCGGGTGCACTCCACGAGCACCTCGGCGCCGTGGGGCGAGAACTTCACGGCGTTGGAGACCACGTTCGAGAGGGCCTGGCGGAGCTTGCGCGCGTCGGCGCGCACCGGACCGGGGCCAGCCGGGATCACGCTGAGGTGGAGCCGCGCCTCCTTGATGGCCGGCCGCAGCTCCTCGACGATCCCGGCGACGAGGGGGTCGGGCTCCACCGGCGCCGCCATCACCGCCGCCTGGCCGGCCTGGAGGCTGGCGAAGTCGGAGAGGTTGTCGACGACGCGGGTGAGGCGGCTCACCGAGGCGGTCATCGCCTCGGCGACCTTGCGCTGCTGGGGCGAGAGGGGCCCGAGCCGATCGGAGGCCAGGAGCTTGAGGTAGCCGGCCAGCGGCGTGAGCGGCGTGGAGATCTCGTGGGCCACGTTCTGCATGAAGGCCATCCGCAGCCGGTCCGACTCGGCCAGGCGGGCGCGGGCCGAGCTCTCGCCGGAGACGGCGCTCTCCAGGCGCTGCGCCATCGACGCCGAGAGGGCGCGGAGGCCCTGGCGCTCGCCGTCGGCGGCCAGGTCCTCGTGCTTGCCGGCGAGGAAGGCCCTCACCTCGGCGCCGATCCGGCCGGCGTCGATGGGGATGGGGAGGAAGCCGTCGCAGCCGGCGGCCAGGGCCACGTCGTGCGCCGCGGCGCGCCTGCTCAGGGCGACGAGCGGCACCCGCGCCAGCGACGTCTCCTGCCGCAGGCGCGCGGCCAGCTGGCAGCCGTCGAGGTCCTCGAGGTCCACGTCGCAGAGCAGGAGGTCCGGCGGCACCGCCACCGCCCGGGCCAGCCCCTCGAGCGCGGTGCTCGCCTCCTCGACGACGAGGCCGTCGGCCTCGAGCGCGCGGCGAACCTGGGCGCGCAGGGCGGCGTCGCCTTCGACGAAGAGGACTCGCTGACCCATGGCGATTCCGGCGGAGTATATAGCGGGCTCGGCGGGCGAGAGGGCCAGGGTGAGGGGCGACTGACGCCCGCCGCCCGGGGAGCTACTCCCGCGCCGCCCACCAGGCACGCAGCTCCTCGAGGAGCGGCCCGCGCCGGTTGCGCCGGGGGTCGTCGAGGCACCGGTCGAGGAGGTGGCGCAGCGCCTCGCCCACCTCCGGCCCCGGCGGCAAGCCGAGCGCCTCCATCACCGCGCGGCCGTCGAGGGCGAGGTCCCCGGGGGCGAGCGGCGGCCCGCCGCGGAGGGCGCGGGCCGAGGCGCGTCGCAGGGCGGCCAGCGAGCGGAGCTCGGCGCGGGCCCGGGCCCCGGGCAGCGCGCGCGCGTCGGCCTCCCGGAGGTCGAGGAGCGCGGGGAGGCGCTCCCGGCCGAGCCGCGCGGCGAGCCGGCGGAGCGAGGGGCCGTCCGACGGCGGGGGGACGCGGCCGCCGTCGCGCAGGCAGCCGTGCTCGGCGACGAGCGCCGCGGCCTCCTCGGCGGCCGCCGACGGGAATCGCAGCGCCTCCAGCGCCCGGCGCACGCGGCGGGCGACGGCGAGGGGCGGCTCGACCGCGGCCTGCGCGTGGAGGAGCGCCGCCAGCCGCAGCGGGAGGCGCGGCGGCGCCGCGGCGCAGGCGGCGACGGCGTGGGAGCGGAGCGGCGGGGCCAGGGCGCCGACGGCGGGGAGGACCACGCCGAGGAGGCCCGTCGACTCGAGAAGGCGAAGGCCCCGCGCCGCGTGCTCGGCGAGGAGCAGCTTCTCGAGCTCGGACTGGACCCGCTCGGCGGCGACGCGGGCGACGACGGGGAGCGCGCCCGGGATGGCGGCGCGGGTGGCCCGGTCCACGTCGAAGCCGAGCTGCGCGGCGAAGCGCGCGGCCCGCAGCGGCCGGAGCCCGTCCTCGCCGAAGCGGGCCGCCGGGTCGCCGACGGCCCGGAGGACGCGGCGCCGCAGGTCGGCACGGCCGCCGAAGGGGTCGCGCAGCTCGCGACCCAGCGGGTCGTAGGCCATGGCGTTCACGGTGAAGTCGCGGCGCGCCAGGTCGGCGTCGATGTCGCGGTGGAAGGTCACCGAGGACGGGCGCCGGCCGTCGAGGTAGGCGCCTTCGCCGCGGAAGGTCGTGACCTCGAGCCGGACCGCCCCGAGGAGCACGGTGACCGTGCCGTGCTCGACGCCGGTGGGCACGACCCGCTCGAAGATCTCCATGACCTCCTGCGGCGTCGCCGGCGTCGCGAGGTCGACGAGGTCGGCGGCGAGCGGGCGGCCGAGGAGCGCGCCGCGGACCGCGCCCCCGACGATCCAGGTCCGGTGGCCGGCGGCGTCGAGGCGGACGAGCGCCTGGCGCACGAGGACCGGGATCCGGGCGCGCGCCAGGGGCGCCGGGAGCTTCGCGGAGGTCCCTGCGCGCGCGCCCGCCACCGCCTGCCCTCCTGGTCCGAGAGAAGTGACCCCGGGGTGACTCGAACACCCGACCTGCGGTTTAGGAAACCGCCGCTCTATCCGGCTGAGCTACGGGGCCGTGCGACCGGCGCCATTCTGCCAGGGATCGGACCGGTTCGTACGGGGCCGGTGACACCCCTGGGCCCCTGGCCGGCAGCCCGGGACCGCCTCCCGCTCAGGGGTTTTCGACGGGACCTTGGCGACGGCCATCCTGGCCAGTGCGCTGCAGGTCGCGTGCACGGCGGAGCCCGCCCACCAGAAGCCGCGCCACCGCCGCGGCGATGGGCTGCCCGGTCCGCTCGGCGAAGCCGAGCCATTGGCCGCCGGGGTTCACCTCGGGGAAGACGTGCTCGCCGTCCGGGCGCCGGCGGAGGTCGATGGCGGCGTAGGAGAGGCCCATGCGGTCCACGAGGCGCCGCACACTGCGCCCGACGCGCGCCGGCAAGCAACACGCCGTCACCGAGGCCTCGGCCCAGGAGAACCTGTAGTCCCAGGGGTAGGCCGCCCCCCGCGGCTCGATGGCGGTGGCGAACAGCTCCTCGCCCACCACCGTCACCCGCACGTCCCGGTCCCCCAGCACGTGCTCCTGGAAGATCACTGGCGCGATGCGGACCGCGCCAAGAGCGCGCCGCTCCGCCGACCCTACCAGCCGCGTCTCGCGCCACAACGCCCGCTCCGGGTGGAGCGCCTTGTAGACCGTGAGGCGGCGCACCGCGAGGAAAGCGCGGGCCGCTGCCGGGTCGTTGGTCACCAGCGTGCGAGGGATGGCCAGCCCGACCTCGCGAGCGACCGCGAGCTGTCAGGTCTTGCGCTCCGCTGCCTGGCATACCAGCGGCGGGTCGACCCAGCGGCAAGCCAGCGCGCGCCATAGGCCGCCGAGTGCCTCCTCGCACTCGCGGAGCGCGAAGAGCCGGTGCTCGTGGCGGATGGGCCGCCGGGGCGACGAAGGGCGGGGCCTCCGCCACCAGACCGCCTCGACGTCCCCCAGCGGGATCTCCGACCCGGCGGACCAAACTTCGGCGTAACCAGCCAGGCGAATCCCTGCAGGTCCGTGACGCGCTCCCGCTCCAGGCGCTGGAACACTCGGCGGAAGTCGCTCGACGAGTTGTACATGGGCGCTCGCTCCCGTTCGAACGCGGGCCGGTCGCTCGCGGACTATCGGGGCAGGCGCTCGATGGCCGCGAGCAGCGGCTCCATCTCCTGCGTCGCCGTCTTCCAGACGACGTCCTCGTCCACGTTCATGTAGTCGTGGACCACCTTGTTCCTCATGCCGACGATGGCCGCCCAGGGGAACTCGGGATGCGCGGCGCGGAAGCCTCCCGAGACCCGGCTCGCTGCCTCGCCCGATGGTCTGGAGGAGATGCGCGAGCGCCAGGCGCACGTCCTCGTTCGCGTCGAACTCGCCGCGGGTCATGCCCGCTACTCGCACGGCCACCTTCCGCGCGAGGTCCTCCATGTGGCCCAGGACCACCGCGTCGTCACGCGGCAAACTGGACCTCTGCGCTCGAGAGGACGCGGTCGCGGATGCGGTGGTTGATGAATCGCTCGGTCACGAGGTCCACCTTGCGGCCGCTCATCAGGGCGCCCAGCTCCTCCTCCAGACCGTGCAGGGCAATGAAGCCGGGCACGTGCTCCGGCTCGAACTCGACGAGCACGTCCACGTCGCTATCGGGCCGGAAGTCACTCCGAAGGACGGAGCCGAAGAGCGCCAGCCGCCGGACGTGGTGGCGGCGGCAGAAATCGGCGATCGCCTTGCGGTCGACGGGAATACGGGCTGGCATCGCGTGCCTCGCTTGGCTCGAGCATACGTCTGCTAGGGCGTTCGCGCGAGGAGCGAGGCTACGCGAGCGTCCGCTTGCGTCCCCGGACCCCCGGCCGACTGAGCT
>DATBLK010000056.1:0-5617 GCA_036555405.1 Anaeromyxobacteraceae bacterium | reverse complement strand
CACCCTGGCCCAGGTGGGGGCGCGGCTCGACGAGCGCGGCCGGCGCAGCGTCGAGGCGATGGCCCGGGCCATCGTCAACAAGCTCCTGCACGGACCCACCACCCGGCTCAAGGAGGCGGCGTCGTCCGGCGACCCGTCGCTCCCGGGCGCCGCCGCCCAGCTCTTCGGGATCGACGCCGGGCCGCAGGAGGCGGAGCGCTCCCCGGCGCCCCGCGAGGCCGCCGGCGGAACGGAGCGGAGATGATCCGCATCGCGACCCGCCGCAGCCCGCTCGCGAGGTGGCAGGCGAGGCACGTCGCCGGGCTCCTGGCCGCCGCGGAGCCCGGCCTCGAGGTCCGGCTCCACGAGCTCGTCACCCGCGGCGACCGGATCCTGGAGGTGCCGCTGGCCGAGGTCGGAGGCAAGGGGCTCTTCGTGAAGGAGATCGAGGATGCGCTCCTGGCCCGCGAGGCCGAGGTCGCGGTCCACTCGATGAAGGACCTCCCGGCGGTGCTGGCGCCGGGGCTGGCGATCGGCGCCGTTCCCGAGCGCGAGGACCCGCGCGACGCCCTCTGCGCTCGCGCCGCCCGCTCCCTCGCCGACCTGCCCCGCGGGGCGCGCGTCGGCACCGCCAGCCTGCGCCGGGCCGCCCAGCTCCGCGCCCTGCGGCCCGACCTGCGCGTCGAGACCGTCCGCGGAAACGTGGAGACGCGCCTGCGCAAGCTCGAGGAGGGGCTCGACGCCGTCGTCCTGGCCCACGCCGGGCTTCGCCGGCTCGGGCTCGCCGACCGGGTGAGCCACGTCTTCGAGCCCGAGGAGATGCTGCCGGCGGTGGCCCAGGGGGCGCTGGCGCTCGAGGCCCGCTCCGACGACGCCGAGACGCTGGCGCGGCTCGCGCCCCTCGAGGACCCCGACACCCGCTGCCGCGTCGAGGCGGAGCGCGGGTTCCTGCGCAAGCTCCAGGGCGGTTGCCAGGTGCCCATCGCCGGGCACGCGGTGCTCCGCGGCGGGACGGTGGTCCTGCGCGGCCTGGTGGCCTCGGTGGACGGCTCGAGGGTCGTTCGCGGCGAGCGGAGCGGCCCCGCCGGCGCCGCCGCCGCGGTCGGGGAGGCCCTGGCCGACGAGCTGCTCTCGAAGGGCGCCGCCGCCATCCTGCGCGAGGCCGAGGGCCACGCGGCGGGCCTGGCGGCGCCGAAGCGCGGGTCGTGACCGAGAGGCGGCTCGACGGCCGTCGCGTGGCGGTGACGCGCGCCCGGGGCGGCGACGACGCGCTGGCCGCCCGGCTCCGCGCCCTCGGGGCCCAGGTGCTGGAGTTCCCGGCCATCGCGGCGGCGGAGCCGGAGTCGCTCGACGGCCTCGATGCGGCGCTGCGCCGCCTGCCGCGCTTCGAGTGGGCCGCCTTCGCCAGCGCCACCGCGGTGGAGCGGGTGCTGCTGCGCATGGGCGAGCTCGGGCTCGCCCCGCCGGCGCTGGCGATGCTCGGCCTCGCGGCGGTGGGCCCGGCCACGGCGGCGGCGCTGGCGCGGCGCTGCCGGGCGCCGGACCTGGTGGCCGCCGAGTCGACCGGCGCCGGGCTGGCGGCGGTGCTCGGGCCGCACGTCCGCGGGCGGGCGGTCCTCGCCCCCCGCGCCGCGGAGGGACGGCCGGAGCTCGTCGACGGGCTCGAGGCCGCCGGGGCCGAGGTCGCGGCCCCGATCGCCTACCGGACCGTTCCGGCGCCGCCCGAGACCCTGGCGCCCCTCGGCGACCTGCTCGAGGCGGGAGGCGTGGACGCCGTCGCCTTCGCCTCGCCCTCGGCGGTGCGGAGCGTGGCGGGGGCGCTGGGAGCCCGCGCCCACCTGCTGCGCCGGGCGGCGCTGGCCGCCATCGGGCCGACCACCGCCGGGGCCCTGCGGGAGCTGGGGTGGGAGGTCGCGGCGCAGCCGGACCGGCCCGGGGCCGAGGCCCTGGCCGAGGCCATCGCCGAGGCGCTGCACCGCCGATCCTCAGGGTGAGGGGGCTCGCCGGCCTCGCCCGCCGCCCCGCGCCTCCCGCCGGGCGCGCTGGCGCGCCAGGAAGCCGGTGCGCTTCCGCTCCTCGTGGAGCTGCTGCGGTGTGCGGCGCACCGGCGCCGGCGCCGCCGGCGCCGGCAGGCGGCGGGCGCCGGGCTGGAGCGTCCAGTGGAAGAGCCGCTTCACCACCAGCGTGGCGTAGGCGCCGGGCGGGAGCGTGAAGGCCACGTGGACGCGAAGCCGACCCGGGTTCAGCTCGTCGGGCGCCGCGGCGCCGGCGCGGAGCTTCCCCGGGAAGACGGACAGCGGCCGCTCCTCGTGGTCGAAGTGGATCTGCGGGGCGCCGGGCACGCGCAGGCTCTCGAGGGTCATGCCCTCGCGCTCCAGCACCGAGAGGGCGGCGCGGCGCACGGCCGGGTCGTCGATGCGCGAGTCCGGCGCCAGCAGCGGGAAGGTCCGCGCCCGGAGCAGGTCGGCCTCGTCCCCCCGCAGCGCGCGAGGAAAGAGGAGCGAGCCGGCCTGGTACCGGACCGCGACGAGTCGCGCCGGCCCGACCACCTGGCGCAGGTACTGCTTCACCCCCTCGTTCCAGAGCCAGGACTGGTAGGTGAAGACCTGGAGGGCCCGCCAGCGAGGCTCGGTGCGCAGGAAGGCGCCGAGGAAGTCGTCCGGGTGCTTGCGGAGCCAGCGGATCACCGGCGCGTAGCGCTCGGCCCCGGGGATGGCGGGCACGCGCCGCCAGTCGCCCCAGTTCTCCTTCCAGAAGGCCTTCACCCGGGCGTCCGGCGTGCGGTCGAGCTCCGAGGGGTGGGCCAGGAAGTTCCGGAGCGCGGCCTCGGCGTCGCCGCGCATGAGGTCCTTCACCAGGAAGCCCTGGCCGTGCTTGAGCGCCCCGAAGCGCTGCGAGTCGAAGTAGTTGACGACGCCGAGGCGGCGGACCTCGGCGAGCGAGGTCGGGAGGCGCGCCAGGTCCTCCTCCGAGAGGTCGCGCACCGCGACCGCGAAGCGGTTCGAGGTGGTGTTGGCCGCCGAGAGCGGCTCCGCCGTGCGCCCCAGCGGCTTCAGCCGCAGGTCGGGCTCCTGCATCTCCAGCGGGCCGCCGCGCACCGCCACCAGCTGCGTCGTTCGCCCCTGCTTGTCCTTGAGGCCGCAGTAGGAGACGTCGGCCGGGCGGAGGCCGGCGCGGGCGCAGATCCGGTCCACGGCCTCGAAGGTGGAGAGCTTCTGCTTGTCCATGAGGTGGACGAACCAGGCGCCCCGCGGGTCGGGGTCGAAGCGCCAGGACTCGGCGACCTGGAAGTCCTCGGGCCGTTGCTTGATGCGCACTGGCCGCTGGCTACCACGCGGCGGCGCGCGCGGCTACTGCGCGCGCGGCCGGTAGAAGAGGACGATGGTGAGGCAGTGGAACTCGTTGTCGGAGGACTGCACCACCACCCGGTCGACGACCTCGAGGTCGGCGTTGGAGCGCAGCCAGCGGGTCACGGATTCGCCGAGCTCCTCGCGCTCCTTGGCCTTGGTCGCGGAGAAGACCCTCACGCCGGTGAAGTGCGTCCCCGCTTCCCTCTCCTCCGACCCGCTCACCGCGCACCCCCGGCCTCGACCGGCGAGTCTGCCCCGGCCCGTTTCCCGTGTCAAACCGCGGACCTGCGCCGCGGCGCCGCCGCGCCCCCTGCCGTCCCGATCCCGCGAGCGAGCCCCCGCCCGAAGGAGGCCGGAATCGGGCCCGGGGCTCGATCCCCGGCGCCGCCGCGAGGCGTCGGAAGCGGGCTTCTCAACCGCGCCCGGCCCGTGCTAATCGGGCCCTCCATGCTCATCGACCTCCACGTCCACAGCCACCACACCCAGGGCGTGCGCCACACGCCCGCCCAGGCGGTGCGCCGGGCCAGGGAGGCGGGGCTCGACGGGATGGTGTTCACCGACCTCAACACGCTCGAGGGGCTCGAGGAGGTGCGGGCCGCGGCGCGCGCCGAGTCGTTCCTGGCGCTCTGCGGCGTGGAGCTGGCCACCGACCGCGGCCACTACCTGTGCTACTTCCCCGATCCGGCCCGGGTCCCGGACCCGCCCCAGATGTTCGGGACCACGCCCTGGCCGGTGCGCGAGGTGCTCCTCAAGGTCGCGGAGCTCGGCGGCGTCGCGGTGGCCGCCCACCCCTACGACAAGACCATCGAGAGGCCGAGCGGCGACTTCGTCTTCACCCTCGACGGGCTGGCGGCCCTCGAGGGGCTCAACGCCCGCCGCAAGGGACCGGCGAACGACCTCGCGGTCGAGGCCGCCGACCACATGAACCTCCCCGGCACCGGCGGCTCGGGCGCGCACGACCTCGAGGAGATCGGCCGGGCGGCCACGCTCTTCCGCGAGGTGGTGGGGGACGAGGTCGGGCTCGTGACCCAGCTCCGCGCCGGCGCCGTCTGGTGCGTCGCCATCGGCGGGCCGCCGCCGGCCGACGTCCGCGGGCCCAGGCCCGGAGGCGACCGGCGCGAGGGCCGCGGGCCCGAGCGGCGAGGCCCCCGGCGGCGCGAGCGCCGCTAGACGATCGGTCGACTAGCGAGCCGCGCCGCCCTCGAAGCGCAGGAGCCGCTCGTCCTCGAGCCAGGCGCGCCGCCGGCCCCCGGCCCAGATCCACTGCTCCTTGCCGCCCGGCCGGTCGACGATCATCCGCTCCGGGTAACCCCAGGCCATGGCCACCGCCTTCGGCCCCATCCCCTCGACGAGCTCCTTGCGCGCCACCGCCTTCCGGTGGGCCTCCGGGAGAGCCGCCAGGTCCGGGGCGGTGTCGCGGTCGGCGAGGACGCGGTCGAGGGCGGCGCGGACGTCCTCGAAGTTCCGCACCTCCTGCGGCAGCACCAGGACCGCGGGACGTCTCTCGCCGGGGATCTCGAGGCGCGCCCAGGGGTGGTAGCGCGGCGTCGTCCAGTAGCGGCGCGCCATGGCCCCCGCGGTCGGAAACTCGACCTCGCGGAGCAGGACCGGCGTCCCCGGGGGGAGGATGCGGTCCGCAGCCGGCGCGTTGATGGTGGCGCCCCCGGGCATCTCCAGGAGCTCGAGCTCGGCCGGCGGCTGGTCGGTGACCAGCGCGCTGGCGGCGTCGGCGTAGAACGGGCCGACGTGGACCGACACGCGGAGCCAGCGGGGCCGACCCGAGAGCTCGCGCGTCACCCGCAGCCGCTCCTCCTCGGGGACGAGGTGGGGCGAGGCGCAGGCGAGGAGCGAGACTCCGCCGGCGAGGAGCGAGAGGGCGAGGGCGCGTCGCATCCCCCGTGTATCGCATCGCCGGCCGCGGCGCTCAAGTGAAGGAGGGGCCACTCGCGCGGGCCGGCCCGGCGGGCGGCCCCGCGCCGGCGCAGGCGCTAGAATCCACTGTCCCATGCCGACCCTCACCCCGAATGCGCGCGCGGTCCTGGAGCGGCGCTACCTGCTGCGCGACGACGCGGGGTCGCTGCTCGAGTCGCCGGACGGCCTCTTCAGGCGCGTGGCCCGGGCCGTGGCGGGCGCCGAGCCCGAGGCGGAGCGGGCGGCCTTCGCCGAGCGGCTCGAGGCGCGGATGGCGGCGCTGGAGCTCCTCCCGAACTCCCCGGCGCTCATGAACGCCGGCCGCCCCGGCGGCCAGCTCGCCGCCTGCTTCGTCCTCCCGGTGGAGGACGACCTGG
>DATBLK010000049.1:0-5628 GCA_036555405.1 Anaeromyxobacteraceae bacterium | reverse complement strand
CGTCTCCTTCCCGCTCCCCGCCAACACCTTCCCCGAGCAGGCGGTGTGGATGCTGCGCCACTCCGGGGCGCGCGTGCTCCTGGTCTCGGACGAGGAGCAGGTCGCCAAGGTCCTCCCGGCGCTCGAGAGCCTGCCGGACCTCGAGGCGGTGGTCGCCCTTTCCCCCGCCTGCGCCGAGCGCCACGGCCTCCTCTCCTTCGACCAGATGGTGGCCCAGGGCTCGGGGGGCTTCGACGACGGCGAGCGGGCGGCGCGGGCGGCGGCGGTGCGGAGCCGCGACCTGGCCACGGTGATGTACACCTCCGGCACGACCGGGGCGCCGAAGGGCATCGCCTTCAACCAGCTCAACCTGGTCTCGAAGCGGCTCTGCCGCGGCTTCGCCCTGCCCTCGGTGGGGGAGGGCGACGTCTTCCTCTGCTACCTGCCGCTGTACCACACCTTCGGCCGCTGGCTGGAGCTCGCCGGCACCCTGTGGTGGGGCGCCACCTACGTCTTCGCGCGAAGCACCGCCACCCCCTCCCTCCTCGAGGACTTCCGGTCGGTGCGGCCCACCTGCTTCATCAGCGTGCCCAAGAAGTGGCTCGAGGTCCACGAGGCGGCGGCGCGCGCCTCGCCCTCCGAGGACCCCGACGACGTGGCCGCCAGCCTGCGCGCCATCACCGGAGGCCGGCTGCGGCTCGGCCTGTCGGCCGCCGGCTACCTCGACCCGGTCGTCTTCCGCGGCTTCCACCGCGCCGGGGTGGAGCTGTGCTCGGGCTACGGCATGACCGAGGCCACCGGCGGCGTGCTGATGACGCCGGTGGGCGAGTACGTCGACGGATCGGTGGGGACGCCGCTGCCCGGCGTCGAGTGCCGCATCGCCGAGGACGGCGAGCTCCTCCTCCGCGGGCCCTACGTCTCGCCGGGCTACTTCCGGGCGACGCCGGAGGAGGCCGCGGCGCACGACGCCGACGGCTGGTTCCACACCGGCGACCTCTTCGCCGTGGACGAGTCCGCCCACTACCGCCTCACCGGCCGCAAGAAGGAGATCTACAAGAACCGCATGGGGCAGACCATCGCCCCCCAGCGCGTCGAGAACCTCTTCAAGGACCTCGACGCCGTGGGCCAGGCCTTCCTCGTCGGCGATCACCGCGAGTACAACACGCTCCTCGTCTGGCCGAACTACGAGGGACAGCCGGCCCTCCGCCAGCGGTCCTCCGAGGAGGTCCGCGAGCTCGTGTCCTCGCTGGTGGCCACCGCCAACCGCTTCCTCGCCCCCTTCGAGCGCGTCGTCGCCTTCGAGATCCTGCCGCGCCCCCTCGACGAGGCCCACGGCGAGATCACCGCCAAGCACAGCTTCAAGCGCGAGGCGGTGGAGGGGAACTGGAAGGAGCTCATCGAGCCGATGTACGCGCAGAAGCACCTCACGCTGCCGGCCGGCGAGGGCTCGGTCCGGATCCCGAACTGGGTGCTGCGAGAGATGGGGGTGCTGCAGAGGGAGGTGTCGCTCCGCGACGGGACGCTCCGCGCCCGCGACCGCGCCCTCCGCGTCGGCGCCGATCCGGCCGCGCCCGGGTCGCTGCGCATCGGCGACCTGGCCTACTCCGCCGAGAGCGGCCTCGTCGACCTCGGGGGCGTGCTCGCCTCGCCGGCGCTCTGGCTCGGGAACGAGGGGCTCCGCGCCTTCGTCGGCGAGGAGGCCTTCCACTCGCTCGCCTCCCGGCGCCGCCGGCGCGCGGCGGGCCTGGCGCTGGACCCGCGCCTCTGGGCCGCCCCCGAGCCCGCGAGGCTCCAGGCGCTGCTCCCGCTCCTCGAGAGCGACCAGGTCTCGCTCGCCTCCATCCACGCCGCCGCCGAGGTGCTCCGCGCCGAGCGCCCCGAGGCCCGGCGCGCCGTCATCCACCTCCAGGTGGGCCTGGCGTCGGGCAAGGGCGAGCACGCGGCGCTGTGCCGGGCCCTGCTCCGCCGCGCCGCCGACGCACCCGACGAGGACATCCGGCGCCTGGCGCTGCGCGTGCTCCTGCCCGAGGAGGAGCCGGCCGAGGTGCTCGCCTCGCTGCGACGCTTCCTCGACCGGCTCGGCCCGCTGGCGCTCCGCGACGACGACCTGGCGGTGCTGGGCGAGCGCGGGCTCCCCGACGCCCTGGCCCAGGCGCTCCTGGCCCACCTCTCCTCGGCCGAGGCCTTCGCGGCGAGCGAGCCCTCGGACCGGCGCCTGGTGGTGGGCGCGATGCGGATCCTGGCGGCCTTCGCCGTGGCCCACCCGCGCTGGTACGCGCCGGTGCGGGTCCCGCTGGCGCGCCTCACCTTCCACCCCGACGAGGAGGTCCAGGCCCGCGCCTCCGAGGAGCACGACCGGCTGCGGCGCGGCTTCTCCAACTGGATCGGCCCCAACCTCCGACTGGCCATCGACCCCGACACCGGCCTGGAGTACGGCTGGAAGGACGTGGTGGCCTTCGAGCACGGCATCCCCGGGGCCACGCGCGAGCTCTTCCTGCGCGCCCTGGCCGACACCACCCTGGTGCGCTCCGCCGCCTTCCTCTTCGGGAACGGCGCCCTCATCAGCCTCGCCGACCTGACGGCGGGCGCGGCCTCGGTGAGCCACCTGGGCACCCGCTCCGGGAAGTCGGTGTACCGCCTCTCGCTGCGCACCCGCTCGCGCGAGGTCTTCGACGTCGCCGTGAACCTCGTCGAGTCGATGCACCCCTCGGAGCTCCGGGAGGAGATCTACTGGCTCCTGGCCTGCGGCGCGCCGCCGCCGCTGGTCGAGGCCTTCGGCGGTTACTTCCCCGAGTACGGCATCTTCACGGAGGAGTTCATCCCCGGGGAGACGGTGGCGCGGCAGGTGGCGCGGCTCGAGCGCCACGGGGAGCGGCGGCGCCTGAGGACCCTCTGGCCCTTCCTCTCCTGGACGGCGCTCACCGCCCACGTCGCCTTCTGGGACCGCACCGGGCGCCGCCTGGCGCTCCGCGACCCCTCGCCCGACGCCTTCATCGTCCCCTCGCACGACTACCACTCCGGGGCGCGGCTGGTCTCCATCTCCGACCGGTCGCCCTGCGCGGGCTTCGGCGAGCTCCTCGATCGCTTCCAGGGCGCCTTCCTCGACGTCGTGGAGCGGGAGCGCCCCAAGCTGAAGGGCGAGGTCACCCCGGAGATCCTCTTCTCGGCGACGGTGGAGGCGCTGGGCCTCGAGCCCGGGCGGGCGCTGCTCGAGGGGGAACGCGGCGGGAAGCGCGGCGAGGCGGTGGAGCGCTACCTCGAGCGGGTGCGGGCCGACGGCTACACCCACCAGCGCGTCCACTTCGCGGCCCTCCGCTTCGCCCGCTGGCTCCTGGTGAACCCGGCCGCCACCGCCGAGGCGCGCGGCAAGATGCTCCAGGAGCTTTGGGGCACCTACCGGCTCGGGGAGCTGGAGCAGGCCTGGCCCGACACGCCCATCCGCTTCTTCCGCCGCACGGTGTTCGCGGGGGCGCGCCCGGAGCTGGCCGGGGCGCTGGACCGGCTCATGGCGCGGGCGCGGGCCCTGCCGCCGGGCGCGCTCGACCTCGCGGAGCACGTGGCGGCGCTCCGGGCCGCGGTCCGCCCGGTGCCGGAGGAGGACTACTTCCTGGCCCGGATGACCTACCGCTACCTGGCGCCGGAAGACGACGTCTCGCTCATCTCGCTGCCCAGCGGCGCGCGCCGGGTCACCGAGCCGGTGCTCGGGCTCGTCGACGAGGCGGGCAACCGCTACGCCGTGCGCGGGCCGGCGAGCCCGCGCGAGGTGGCGCGGCTCCTCCAGATCTTCCACGAGTCGCAGCTCCCGGTGACCTTCGGCGCCGAGCACGAGTTCCTGCTCGCCCTGGACGCCGAGGGCCACGTGCTGGGCGGCATCTACCACCGGCCGGTCGGGGCCGAGCGCTGCCACATGGAGAAGATCGTGGTGGCGCGCCGGGCCCGGAGCCTGGGCCTGGCCGACGGGCTCATGCGCGAGTTCGCGCGGCGGCTGAAGTCCCGCGGGGTGAAGGTGCTGGAGACCGGCTACTACCAGCCCGAGTACCTGGCGCGCTTCGGCTTCCGCACCGACCCGGGCTCCGGCGGGCTGGTCGTCCGCCTGGACGCCCCGAGCGAGTTCCCCTGGTGAACGACGCGACCGAGAGCGCCGCACCGGCCTGGCGGCTCATCGACACCACCCTCCGCGTGGGGGAGCAGTTCGCCCGGGCCGGGTTCCGGCCCGACGACAAGGTGGAGATCGCCCGGGCCCTCGATAGCTTCGGCGTCGAGTACGTCGAGCTCACCAACCCGGCCGCCTCTCCGCAGTCGCAGCGCGACGCCGTCCGCATCGTCAAGCTCGGGCTCGGCGCCAAGGTCCTGGCCCACGCCCGCTGCTTCGTCGACGACGTGCGGGCGGCGCTCGACACCGGCGTGCGCGGCGTCGGCCTCCTCTTCGCCACCAGCCGCATCCTGCGGCAGGCGTCGCACGGCAAGAGCATCCAGCAGATCATCGACGCCATGGGGCCGCCCATCGATCTGGCGCTCCGGGCCGGCCTGGAGGTGCGCTTCAGCGCCGAGGACAGCTTCCGCTCCGAGGAGGCCGACCTCCTCGCCGTCTACCGGGCGGCGGAGAAGCTCGGGGTGCACCGGGTGGGGCTCGCCGACACCGTGGGCATCGCCACGCCGCGGCAGGTCTACGCGCTGGTGCGGCAGATCCGCCGCGAGGTCCACACCGACCTCGGCTTCCACGGCCACAACGACACCGGCTGCGCCATCGCCAACGCCACCGAGGCGGTGGCCGCGGGGGCGACCCACGTCGACGTCTCGGTGCTGGGCATCGGCGAGCGCGTCGGCATCGTGCCGCTGGGCGGCTTCGTGGCGCGGATGTACAGCCTCGACCCCCAGGGCGTGGCGCGGCGCTACCGGCTGGGACAGCTCCGGGAGGTGGAGCGCATCGTGGCCCGCTGCTGCGGCATCGAGGTTCCCTTCAACAACTACCTCACCGGCGAGACCGCCTTCAGCCACAAGGCCGGCATGCACCTCAAGGCGATGACGGCCAACACCGGGAGCTACGAGATCATCCCGCCCGAGGCCTTCGGCGTGGCCCGCAAGCTCATCGTGGGCTCGCGCCTCACCGGCCACCACGCCATCGCCTACCGGGCGCGGGAGATGGGGCTCAAGTTCGGCGAGAGCGAGCTCAAGGCCATCACCCGGCGCATCAAGGAGATGGCCGACCGGGGGACGCTGAGCGAGGAGGAGCTCGACCAGGTGCTCAGGGAGTGGGTGACGGCGTAGGGTCGGGGTAGCGTGGGGGTCTGATCATTCGTCGCATCTCGGCCGGCGTTCCAGGTGGAGAGCGAGGCGGCAAGGCGCGGGAGCGAGGAGACAGGCAAAGAAGGAGGAGCGGGGACGCCGGTTCGGCGCGGAGGCAGCGGCCGGGTCGGATGTGACGGAGAGCGGATACCGCTCGGGTCCCCCCTTGACAGGTCTTCACCGCGAGCGCGCTCCGCGACGCGGCCCCCCGCGGAAAGGCCTCTCTCGCGCACGAGGGATCGATCCTCGGGCCTGCGCGACCGCTCCGGCCTTCCGGAGGGAATTCGCTCGCCCCGGCGCCAGGCGAGGCGCCTCTGCGCTTTCCGGAGGCTTCGAGATCGCGTGCTAGATGGTGCACCGGAG
>DATBLK010000035.1:0-5950 GCA_036555405.1 Anaeromyxobacteraceae bacterium | reverse complement strand
CCACGGTGCCGTTCGTCGTCGCGTAGACCAGCGCGCGCCCCGCGAGGTCGAGGCGCAGGAGCGCCAGCGGCGTGGGGTCGGCGAACCCGGGGAGCGTCACGGCGTCGCGCTCGCCCGCGAGCAGCCACGAGCCCGGCGGGCGCGACGCCGCCTCTGCCCGGGCCGAGGCGGCGTCGAGCGCCGGCACCACCTCGGCGGCGCCGTGCGCCAGGGCCGCGGCGATGCTGGTGGTGGCGAAGAGCACGTCCACGACCACCACCACCTTGCCCGGCAGCCGCTCGCCGTCCAGCTCCTCCTTGGTGAGGAGGACGTGGAGCCGGGGGGCCACGCGCCCCTCAGGCGACGAGGGCGCCGCCGTCCACCACCAGGCAGTGCCCGGTGACGTGGCGCGAGGCCTCGGAAGCGAGGAACACCACCGCGCCCTTCAGGTCCTCCTCGCCGCCCAGCCGGCCGAGCGGCGTCGCGGCGCGGATGGCCTGGCCCTCCCTGTCGATGATCCCCTGCGCCATCTTCGACGGGAAGAAGCCCGGGCAGATGGCGTTCACGTTCAGGTTGTACCTGCCCCACTCGGTGGCGAGCTCCCGCGTCAGGTTCACGACCGCGCCCTTGCTGGCGCTGTAGGCCGCGGTCCGAAGCCAGGGCGGGTTGCCGGCGAGCCCGGACACCGAGGCGATGTTCACGATCTTCCCGGAGCGCCGCGGGATCATCGAGCGCTTGGCCACCGCCTGGGAGAGGAAGAAGGTGGCGTCGAGGTTGAGGCGCATGACCTTGTTCCAGGCCTCGGCGGGGTGGTCCTCCGCCGGAGCCCCCCAGCTCGTTCCGGCGTTGTTCACCAGGACGTCCACCCTCCCGTAGCGCTCCAGGACCCGGTCGACGACGGCGGGGATGCCGTCGAGCTTCCCGAGGTCGGCGGCGACGGCGAGGACCTCGGCGCCCTGCCTGCCGAGGCGCGCCGCCGCCTCGTCGAGCTCCGCCTGCTTGCGGGCGGTGAGGGCCAGGCGCGCGCCCATCTCGCCGAGCGCCTCGGCCATCTGCAGGCCCAGGCCGCGCGAGCCGCCCGTCACCAGGGCCACCTTGCCGGTCAGATCGAACAGCGCCTTCACGCTCATGGAATCCGTGCTCCTGCGGGAGGGGCCCGCATTCTGGCGCGGCGCCGGCGGATCCGCCAGCGCCGGGCGCCGGGGAATCAGCCCAGGGCGTCGATGCGCCCGCGGTCGAGGGCGCGCGACGCCTGGGCGCCGAGCAGGCGCACCATGTCGCCCATTTCGGCGAAGCGCGGGTCGGTGGTGAAGCCGTCGCGCCAGCGCCTGTGGATCTGCTGCACGATGACCGCGAGCTTGAAGAGGCCGAAGACGTAGGGGAAGAGAAGCGGCCCCGGGTCCCGGCCGCTCCGCTCGGCGTACCGGCCGGCGAGCCGGGCCCGGCCCAGGTTCCCGGGCAGGGCCGTGGGGCCGAAGGCCAGGGACCGCATCTCCGGGGGATCGTCGGGGTCCACCCAGTAGGCGAGCGTCGAGCCGAGGTCCAGGACCGGGTCCCCGAGCGTCGCCATCTCCCAGTCGAGGACGGCGCGTACCCGGGCCGGGTCCCCGGGGTCGAGGACCAGGTTGTCGTACTTGTAGTCATTGTGGACCAGCGCGGCGCGCCCGGCGTCGGGCGGGACGTTCCGGGCGATCCAGGCCGCCGCCGCCTCGACCTCGGGCCAGTCGTCGGTCCTCGCCTTCCGGTACCGCTCGGTCCAGCCCTTCACCTGGCGGGCCGCGTACCCCTCGGGCTTGCCCAGGGCGGCGAGGGAACCCTTCGAGACGTCGACGGCGTGGAGCTCGGCGAGGCCGTCGGCGAAGGCGCGGGAGAGCCGGCCCATGAGCTCGGGCCGGAGCTCGAGGCCCTCGGCACCCTCGCGCCGCAGGACCACGCCCCGGACGCGCTCCATGAGGTAGAAGCGCGCCCCCGCGATCCCCTCGTCGTCGCAGAATGCGAGCGGCCGCGGCGCCTTGGGGTACACCGGCCGCAGCGCCGAGAGGATCGTGAACTCGCGGCGCATGTCGTGGGCGGTCTTCACGTTCGCCCCGTGGGGCGCGCGCCGCAGCACCATCTCCCGTTCCCCCCAGCCGACGAGGTAGGTGAGGTTGGAGTGGCCCCTGCGGAACTGGTGGACCCGGAGCGGCCCCGCGGTTCCGGGGAAGGTCCCCGCCAGGAAGGCGGCGAGCCGCTCGGCGTCCAGCCGGTCCTCCTCCCGGACCTCGCCCGCCTCGTCGAGCGCCGCGGGCGCCGGCCGGGGCTCGTTCGCGGGCTCGGGGCGACCGGGGAGCGCCATCAGGGCACCTCGAGCCCGTGGTCCCGGAGGAGGCGCCGGGCCACCACCGACATGTGGACCTCGTCGGCGCCGTCGTAGATCCGGGCCGCCCGCTCGTGGGCGTACCACCAGGCCACCGGCGTGTCGTCGGTCATCCCCAGGCCGCCCAGCGCCTGGATGGCGCGGTCGAGCACCCGCTGCAGCGTCCGGGCCACGGTGAACTTGATGAGCGAGATCTCCTCCCGGGCGGCCCGCGCCCCCTCGCGCTCGATCTTCCAGGCGGCGTGGAGCACCATGAGCCGGGCGGAGTGGATCTCGGCGCGGCTCTCGGCGATCGAGCCCTGCACGAGCTGCTTCGTCCCCAGCGCCTCCCCCGGCGCCAGCTCGCGGGTCGCCGCGTGCCGGCAGGTGATCTCGAAGGCCCGCTCGCAGATCCCGATCCAGCGCATGCAGTGGTGGATGCGGCCCGGCCCGAGCCGCGCCTGGGCGATGGCGAAGCCCATCCCCTCGCCGCCGAGGAGGTTCCCGAGCGGCACCCGGGCGCCGTGGTAGGCGACCTCGGCGTGGCTCATCCAGTCGCCGCCGCGGTGCCCCATGACGGCGATGTTGCCGACCCGCTCGAAGCCGGGCGTGTCGGTGGGCACGATGATCATGCTGGCGCGGCGGTGGGGCTCGGCCTCGGGGTCGGTCACCGCCATGCAGACGGCGAAGGCCGCCCCCTCGGCCGCGGAGGTGAACCACTTGTGGCCGCGGACGACCCACTCGCCGCCTTCCTTCCGGGCGGTGGTGCCCATCCACACCGGGTTCGAGCCCGCGAACTCCGGCTCGGTCATGGAGAAGCAGCTCCGGATCTCGCCCTTCACCAGCGGCGCCAGGAAGCGCTCCTGCTGCGCCGGCGTCCCGAACTCCATCAGGATCTCCATGTTCCCGACGTCGGGCGCCTGGCAGTTGAAGAGGTAGTGGCCGAGCGGGCTCTTGCCGAGCTCCTCGCTCATGTGGGCGAACTCGGTGAGGGTCAGGCCGGCGCCGCCGAAGCGCTCGGGCACGAAGGCCGCCCACAGGCCGGTCTGCCGAGCCCGCTCGCGCTTCTGGCGCAGGACCGGGAGCAGCGCCGGGAAGCCCTCGTTCCGCAGGCGCTGCTCCAGCGGGAAGACCTCCTGGGCCATGAACTCGCGGAGGATGCCGCGGATGGCCTTCACCTTGGGCGGTTCGGAGAAGTCCACGGTGCTGTGCCTCCTCGGGGACGCGGGCGCGGAAGCGGAATCTGTCAGCGCCGCCGCGTCGGGGCAAGGGGACCTCCCGGGCCCTGCCCGCCCGGGCGGGGCCGTGCTAGGAAAGCAAGGGTGGCCGACTTCTTCGGCATCCAGAGCCCGTTCCTCGACACATGCGGCATCCGCCCCGTGAGCCGCGAGGAGGGGCGCGTCGTCGCCGAGGTGGCGGCCAGCGGGGGCAACGCCAACAGCTTCGGCCTGGCCCACGGCGGCCTGACGATGACGCTCCTCGACTCCTGCCTGGGGGCCGCGGCCCGCTTCGCGGAGCCCGCGGCGGAGAACGTGATGACGGTGAGCCTGAGCGTCAGCTTCGTCGGGCCGGCGCGCGGGCGGATCACCGGCGAGGGGCGCGTGGTGCGCCGCGCCGGGGAGCTCGTCTTCTGCGAGGGCGAGGCCCGCGCCGAGGACGGCTCGCTCGCCGCCCGGGCCATGGGCGTCTTCAAGCTCAGGTTGCGCGGCGCGTGAACTGACGTTGACCGACCCCCCGGCCCGGGTCGGGGTCGACCCCGGGTCGCAGACTCACGGACCCGCCCACCGGTCGGCGCGAGAAACAGCCCGGGAATCAGAGATCTGCGCCGCCCCCCGGCCGGCACCCCGGGGGCGCGCCTTGCACCAGGCAAGCTGCCGCAGGGGGGAGATGCCGCAGGAGTCGCGCCCCGGGGCGCGAGCCAGTCAAGGTGATGAAGTTCCGCAACCAGCTCCTCCTCGCCCTCGCCCTCGCGGGCGTCGCCCCGGTCCTGCTCTTCGGCGCTCTCTCCTATCGGCTGAGCCGCAGCGAGCTCGAGGGGAGCGTGGGGAGGGCCCAGGCGCGGGCCGCCGAGAAGCTGGCCGCTGACGTCGAGCGGGGCATTCTCGACTCGGTCCAGCACCTCGCCCTGGCAGCCGAGTACCTCCCCTTCGCGCAGCTGAGCCCGCGCGAGGCCGGGGCCGCGCTGGAGATCCCCGGGCGCCAGCTCCCGCAGCTCGAGGCCCTCGCGCTCCTCGACGGGTCGGGCCGCGCCGTCGCGCCGCCGGTCGTCCGCGCCCGGGCGCCGCTCGCGCCGGACGGCGAGGACCCGCTCTCCGCCTTCGCCCGCGCCATCCCGGTCGCCCAGGCGCTCTCCGCCGGGCGAGCCGTCGGCCCTCCCTACCGGGACGCCGGCGGCACGCCGCGCGTGGCCGTCGCGGTGCGCGTCGAGGGCCGGCCGCAGCGCATCCTGGCCGCCGAGGTGTCGCTGGCAGCGGAGACCCGGCGCCTCTCGGAGGAAGCGGCCGACGGCGATCGGGCGGTCCTGCTCGACGGCCTGGGGGAACCGGTGGCCGGCGCGGCCGGCGGCCTCTCCGCCGACGAGCGGGACCTGATCCGCGGCGCCAGGAACGCGACCGCCGCCTCCGTCGGCGCGGTGCGCCGGGGAGACGGCGAGTGGCTGGCCGCCTACGCGCCCACCTCGGCGCTCGGCTGGGGCATCCTCGTCGCCCGTCCTTCCTCCGCTGCGTTCCGCGCCGCGGAGCGCGTCAAGGGCTACACCGTCTTCTGGGCGGCGGCGGCGCTCGTCCTGGCCGGGCTCCTCTGCCCGCTGCTGGCCCGCGGCATCGCCCGGCCGGTCGCCGACCTCTCCGAGTCGGCGCGCGCCCTTTCCGAGGGCCGCTACGATCGCGCCGCCGACGAGCAGGCGCGCGGCGAGCTCGGCGACCTGGCCCGCGCCTTCAACCGGATGGCGGGCGAGGTGCGGCGCCGCGACGAGGAGATCCGCGCCTGGAACGCGGAGCTCCGCTCGCGCGTCGACGCCCGCACCGCCGAGCTCAAGGCGGCGCAGGACCAGGTGGCCCGCACGCGCCGGCTCGCGGCCCTGGGGTCGCTGGGCGCCGGCGTGGCCCACGCGCTCAACAACCCCCTCACCTCCATCGTCGGCCTGGTGTCGCTGGCGAGGCGCCAGGTGGACCCCGCGAGCGAGCCCGGCCAGCTCCTGGCCGAGTCGCTCGCCGAGGCCCAGCGCGCCGCCGGGGTGGTGCGGCAGCTCCGCGCCCTCACCGAGGAGGAGCGCGGGGCGGGGGGCGATCGGTTCCCCCTGGAGAAGCCGGTCCTGGCGGCCCTCGACGCCCACCGCGCCGCCCTCCGGGAACGGCGGGTGGAGCTGCGGGTGGAGGTCGGGCGCGATCTCCCGCCGGTGCAGGGCGACGCCGGCCAGATCGAGCAGCTCGTCGGCCACCTCGTCGACAACGCCGCGGCGGCGATGCCGGGCGGCGGCGCCGGCCAGCCGCCGGCGCCCTCAAACAGCGCGCGCAGCGCCATGGCGCCGTCGAGCCCGTCACGGATCGCGGCCAGATCGCGCGGGCCGCCGCGCCCCAAGGTCAGGCGCGACAGCGCGCGCTCGATGTCGGGCACGCGGGCCAGCTGCCCGCGCAG
>DATBLK010000385.1:0-36382 GCA_036555405.1 Anaeromyxobacteraceae bacterium | reverse complement strand
GTCGCGCTCGGCGGACGGTCGACGGTCGAGGGGCTGCGCCTGCGCTGCCGCGCCCACAACACGCTGCACGCGGAGGAGACCTTCGGCCGCGCCTACATGGCCCGGTTCCGGCGGCGGCCGGAGTCCCGAACGGGTGAAAGTACTATCGCTGGCGAGCGCGCACTGAGGGTCACACCGGCGGCGGCGCCCGTTGCCCGGCCGCACACGGCGTGACGCCGACGGGGTGGCGCTGCGAACAACCTCGCGAGGGCTCGCCGCTCCCCACGGTGCTGACCGCGCCGGCCGACGCCCGCCCTACGCATCGCTGCAAGGCGGTCGCGAATCGCGCTCCATCGCCTAGAGCCCGGCGCTCACCTTCGCCTCCGCCAGCCGGCGGATGATCTCGCGCCGGAGGATGCGGCGGGTCCGGGAGACCCGGTCCCGGTCGGGAACACCTCGCCGGGCGCGGCGGCTCGCCGCCTCCACCACCCAGGCGAGCTTGCGGTTGTCGATGCGGGCGGCGGGCACGCCCCGGCCGCCCCGGAGGAAGAAGGCGAGGCCCCGCTCCTCGAGGACGCGGCGCAACGCGCGCCGTGCCTCCGCGGTGAGGGAGAGGTCGACGATGTTGGGCACGGTCCCGATCTCTAGGATCGTTCGCCGGCTCGATCCAGTTTCCGCCCGCCGGCGTTTCCCGAACGTCGAGGGCGGGGCGCGCCGGAGCGGGCGGCAGCTGGTTTGTCGTACCGCCGAGGCGCGGGTATCATCGAAACGCCGGATCGCAGGGACCTCCGGCGGCGCGCCGCCTGACACTGCATGACCGCTCCGCAGAGCCTCCTCGCCGAGCTCCGCGCCCTCGAGGCGAGGCGGGCCCAGGGCCCGCTCTCCGATGCCGAGGAGGCGAGATTCCGCGAGCTCCAGGCCGTGTCCGCACCTCCCGCGGCGCGGGGCTTCGACGTGAACGCGGCCGCGGCCGCCATCCGCCAGTCCCTCTCCGGCGCCCACCGCCGCGACCCCGCCCCGCCGCCGCCGGCGGCCGCTGCCGAGCCCGCGACACCCGAGCCCGAGCGGCCGCGCCGGCCCCTGCTGTTCGACCCGGCGTCGCCCGAGCCCCTGCCGCCGGAGCCCGGCGAGGAGGAGGCCGCGGACCAGGACTGGTCGACCTGGCAGGAGCCGGCCGCCGCCATCGACCCGGACGCGCTGCCGCCGCTCGAGCCGCAGCCGGAGAGCTGGGACGCCGCCGGGTACCCGCTCCACGGCGGGCCACCCGGGGGCGCCGCCGCCCCCTCGAGCGAGGCTGCGGCGCCCGTCGCGCCCGTCCCCGGGCAGGGAAGCCCGGGACCTTCCGCCTCGGCGGCCGACGTCGCCGCCGCCGAGGTACCTGGCGCCGGCTCGCTCGCCGAGGGCGCGGCAGCCGGGCCGTCGGATGCGGGCCCCGGCGCGGCGGCGGCGCCGGCGGGCGGGGAGCCGGTGCTCGAAGCCGCCCTCGTGGACGCATGGGAGCCGACGGTGTCGCTCGACCCCGGAGGCGCGGGCTCGACCGTCCCTCCCCCGGCGCCGTTCACCCGGGCCGAGGCCGACACCTCGACCTGGGACCTCACCGGAGGTGCCTTCCAGCCGGCGCGGCCTCGCCCCGGGCCGCCGCGCACCGTCCCGGGCGAGGGCGATCCCGGCCGCACCGCCCGCTGGGACATCTCCGCTCCCGGCCGCTCGCCCGAGGAGTTCCGCCACACTCCCCCGCCGGAATGGGCCGGGTCGGCGGAGCCAGCCACCCTCGAGGAGCTCCAGCTCGAGTCGGGAGGCTCGTTCGAGCAACGCGACCTCCCCGCCACGCTTCCCCCGGCACCGCCGCCGGAGGTCCGGCTTCCCATCCCGGCCGAGCTGCCGCCTCCTTCCACGGCCGACCTGCCGCCTCCTTCCACGAACGAGCTGCCACCTCCCCCTCGAGCGGAGCCGGCGCCCAGCCCTCCCCCCGAGGCCGAGCTCGCGGCTCCGGCGGCGCCGCTCGAGCCCGAGACCGGAGCAGCGGCGGCGACATTGCCGGCGGTGAGCGGGCCGGCGCCGGCCGAAGACGTCGTCGCCATGGCGGAGCAGGCCGCGCAGGCCCAGGCAGCGGGGCCGGCCCCGGAGTTCGAGATGCCTCCCCTCGCCGCCGAGGCGCCCCAGGAGGTCAGCGACGACCAGATCCTCGAGGTGGGGGAGGACGTCGTTGCCCTGGACGAGGACCTGCCCACGGTCGAGGCGGTGGAGGTGGCGGAGGAGCCGGCAGCTGCCGCGGCCCCGCCCGCCGTCGCAGCCCCGCCCACGGCAGCAGTCCCGACCGCAGCGGCGGTCCCGGCCGCGGCCGCGATCCCCGCCGCGGCCCCGATCCCGATTCCGGCCGCGATCCCGACGCCGACCGCGGTCCCGGTCCCGATCCCGATCCCGACCCCGGCAATCCCGACCCCGACCGCGATGCCGGTGCCGGTCCCGGCCGCGATCCCGATCCCGGCTGCGATCCCGACCGAGATCCCGATCCCGACCCCGGCCGCCATCCCGACTCCGACCGCGTTCCCGGCCCCGGCCGCGACCGCGACCTCCACCCCTCCGGCGAGCCCGAGCGCGGTCATCTCTCCCCCGGCCCGCGGGGGAGAGCGTCAGGGCGAGGCGGGGCCTGCGGCGGCCCCGACCCCGCTGCCGGGCGGCGAGCCGCTCTCGCTCGACGACCTCGGGATCGAGGTGCTCCCGAAGGCGGAGCCGGGACCTGCCGGGTCACCTCCCCCCGTTCCGGCGCCTCCGCTCGCGCCGGAGCCGCGCGCCGCGGCGACTCCTCCGGCGCCCCTGCCCCAGCCCCCGGCGGCCGCCTCTCCTCCGCCGTCGAGCACCGCGGCCGGGCGCATCGTCCGCGGAGCCCACCGCGTCGTCCTGCACACCATCGAGGGGCAGGTGAAGCGGGGCACGCTCCGCGACGCGGTCCTCGAGGGGCCGACGCTCGAGCTCCAGGTGCAACCCTCCGGCGAGCGCGAGGTGCTCCGGGTCGAGCGGCTCCGCGCCATCTTCTTCATGCTCGGTCCCTCGGAGAAGCCGCCCGTGCCCGAGGGCTACAAGGTGCGCGTCACCTTCCGGGATGGCCGCCAGGTGGCCGGCTTCAGCCCCGACTACGACCCCCAGGCGCCCGGCTTCTTCATGCTGCCGGCCGACACCCGGACCAACACCGCGCGGATCTGGGTCTATCGTTCCGCGGTCCGCCAGGTGTCGGTGAGCGAGTAGGCCGCCGGCGGCAGGGGCGCAGCCCCGCTCGATCAGTTCAGCCAGCGAGGCGGCCCCTCGCCGTTCTTCCGGACCACCTTCAGGTGTCGGGCGCGGCGGCGCATGCGCCGCTCGCCCAGCCAGATGCGCAGCCGTTGCCAGGCGCCCCGCGGCGACAGGCCGCGGAACCAGAGGACGACGAGCGCCTGGGCGATCAGGTGCGGCACGAAGGCCCGCACGCCCGAGAAGGCGGCGAGGAGCAGCGTCCCGGCGGGCGTGATCCAGACGAGCTGGCGGCCCGAGATCGGCAGCGCGAAGTAGAGGAGGATCCGGCGCTCGGGGTAGAGGAGGCCCCAGGCCATCACCAGGGCGTCGAGCACGGGCCAGGGGCCGAGCCAGGCCGCGCCCACCCTCGAGGGGAAGAGGAGCGCGGCCAGGACCGCGCCGCCGCCGCTCGCCGCCGAGAAGCCGAACCAGGTGAGGAGGAAGCGCCGGGGGCCCCAGGCCCGGGCCAGGTCGCGCCCCAGCCACCAGAGGACGAGCCCGCCGAAGATCAGGCCCAGGGCGTCGTTCTCGACCAGGCTCCAGGTGGCGAGCCGCCAGATCTCGCCCTCGGCGACCAGCGCCGGCTGCAGCGCCGCCAGCCCGGCGACGCCCCCGGCGAGGGCGTTGACCAGGCTGAGGGCTGCGAGCGCGGCCAGGAGCCCGCCCACGGCCGCCGGGAGCCGGTGCCCGAAGGTGAGCATCTCGCCGAGGCTGCCTCGCGCCATCCGGCCCCTCAGGCCCGCTTCTCCCGGTAGAAGAAGGTGATGGACAGGCAGTGAAACTCGCTGTCCGAGCTCTGGGTCACCACCTTGTCGACGACCTCGATCTCCGGGTGCTCGCGGAGCCAGGAGGTGATGCGCTCGGAGAGCTGGTCGCGGTCGCGAGCCAGGGTGGTGGAGAAGATCTTGACGCCGGTGAAGGCCACGGGACGAAGGTACCGGTGGCCCGCGCGGCCCGCAAGTCGGCTAGGGGAGCGCCTCCACGGCGACGGCGATGCCCTGGCCGCCGCCGATGCAGGCCCCGCCCAGGCCGAAGCGGGCGCCGCGGCGGCGGAGCTCGTGGACGAGGTGGATGGTGATCCGCGCCCCGCTGGCGCCCAGGGGGTGGCCGACGGCGATGGCCCCGCCGTCGACGTTGGTGCGCTCGCGCGGGAGGCCGAGCTCCTTCTCCACCGCCAGGAACTGGGGCGCGAAGGCCTCGTTCACCTCGAAGAGGTCGAAGTCGGCGAGCTTCGCCTGGGCCCGGTCCATGGCGGCCCGGAAGGCGGGCACCGGCCCGATGCCCATGATCGACGGCTCGACGCCGGCCACGCCCCAGTTCACGATCCGGGCGAGCGGCTGCAGGCCCCGGCGCTCGGCGAAGGGCCGGGTGGCGAGCACCAGCGCTCCGGCGCCGTCGCAGATCCCGCTCGCGGCCCCGGCGTGGATGACGCCGTCCTTCTTGAAGACCTTGGGGAGCTTGCGGAGCGATTCGGCGGTGGTGTCGGGGCGGGGGTGCTCGTCCCGCCCGAAGGTGACCGGCCCCTTCCGCGTCTTCACCTCGACCGGCGCGATCTCCTGGCGGAGGCGTCCCCCTTCCTGCGCGGCGGCGAAGCGCCGCTGCGAGAGCACCGCCAGCTCGTCCACCTCCTCCTGCCCGATGCGGTACTGCTCGGCGAGCTTCTCGGCGGTCATGGCCATGGGGAGCCCGACGTAGCTGTCGGTGAGCGCCGTCCAGAGGGTGTCCTCGGCCGGCGGGGCCTTCCCCAGCGGGAAGCCCCAGCGGGCGCCGCGGATGGCGAGCGGCGCCTGGCTCATCGACTCGGTGCCCCCCACCAGGACCGCCTCGGCCTGCCCGGTGGCGAGGAGCGTCGCCCCCTGGACCACCGCCTCGAAGCCCGATCCACAGAGCCGGTTCACGACCAGGGCCGGCACGCCGACGGGGAGGCCGGCCCGGAGCCCGATGTGGCGTGCGAGGTAGATGGCGTCGGCCGACGTCTGGCAGACGTTCCCGAAGACCACGTGGCCGATCTCCTCGGGCCGCACGCTCGAGGCGGCCAGCGCCGCCCTGGCCGCCTCGACGCCGAGGTCGGTGGCCGAGAGGTCCTTGAGGGTCCCGCCGAAGGCGCCGAAGGCGGTGCGCCGGGCGGAGAGGATGACGACGTCGACGGGCGTGGCGGAGCGCATGGGACCTCCGGGGTTCAGCGGAAGGCGAGGCGAAGGCTGGCGGCGAGGAGGAGCAGGGCCAGCGCCGCGGTGCCGGCGTGGATGGCGACGGCGCTGCGGGCGCCGGGCGCCCCCGGCCCCCGGGCCAGGGCGGCGCGGGCCGCGCGCCCGTGTCGCCAGAGCATGAAGGCGGCCAGCGCCGCCACGAGGAGCTGCAGCTTCATCGGGCGGCGGCGGCGTCGGCGGCGGGCTCGGCCGCGGGCTCCTTCTTCTTCCCGAGGACGCGGGCCAGCAGGATGCCGATCTCGTAGAAGGCGATCAGGGGAATCGCCATGAGGGCGAGGTTGAACGGGTCTCCGGTGGGCGTGACGAGCGCCGCCACCGCCACGTTCACGATGGCGGCGTGCCGGCGGTACCTGGCGAGGAAGTCGGCGGAGACGACGCCGACCATCGACAGGAAGGCGATGACCACCGGCACCTCGAAGACCACGCCGAACCCGAGCAGCATCGCCAGCACCAGGGTGAGCTGCTCCCGCATCGTCAGCACGGGGCGCATGTCCTCCCCGGCGATGGAGGCGAGCGCCGGGAAGGCATAGGGCATGACCAGGAAGTAGCAGAAGGCGGCGCCGGCGTAGAAGAGCAGCGTCCCGAAGGCGAGGAAGGGGATGACGACCCGCTTCTCCCGCTTGTAGAGGCCGGGGGCGACGAAGAGCCAGACCTGCCAGAGGATCCAGGGGGCGGAGGCGAACAGGCCGCCGTAGAGGGCCACCTTGAGGTAGACGAGGAAGGGCTCGAGGGAGCTCGTGTAGTTCAGCGCCCGCTGCCCCTCCGGGAGCGAGGCGAGCACCGGCCGCATCACCCAGCGGAAGAGCTTCTCGGCGAAGACGCCGGTGAGGAGGGTTCCCACCGCCACGCCCGCCAGGGCCCCGACGAGCCGCTTGCGGAGCTCCTTCAGGTGGTCGAAGAAGCTGAGGCGGACGTCGTCCTCGGGCTCCGGGGTCTCCGGGCCGTCGATGCCGGGCGCCTCGGCGCCCGCCGGCGGCGGCCCCGGTCCGGTCACGGCGTCTTCCCGGACGCGGCCGGTGCCGCGCCGTCGCCGGCGTCGGGGCGAGGGACCTCGGCGAGCGCCGCCTCCAGGCCGGGCACGTTGTCGGCGGTGGCCGGGGGTGCCTCGCCGGCGGCGGCTGGATCGGGGGCCGGCGCGGCCGGCGCGCCGCCCGCCGGGGCGGTCTCGGCGAGCTTCCGCTGCGGCCGGGTGTCGGCGTAGAGCTCGCCCTCGAACTGCTGCTTCAGGTCGTCGGTGGCCTTGCGGAACTCCCGCAGCCCCTTGCCGAGCTGCTTCGCGGCGTCGGGGAGCTTCTGCGGCCCGAGGAGCAGCAGGGCCAACACCAGGATGATGAGGATCTCGCCGAAGCCCAGGCCGAACATGACGCCCCGCTGAAGATAGCACGGAGGTCGCGGGGGCGCCGCGGGCGGGAGGGAGGGGCGCGGCCCCGATTCACGTCCGGAAGCGGCGGGCCTCGGCGCGCAGCACCTCGGCCTGGGCGCCCAGGTCCCGGATGGCCGCCTCGAGCTCCCGCACCTGGCCGCGCTGGGCCTCGGCGACCTCCCGGATCTGCCGCACCGCCGCCAGCACCGCCTCGGCGCCCCGCGCCTGCTCCTTCTGGGCCCGGCTCAGGCGGCTCACCATCTCGCCGATCGAGCCGATGGAGCGTCCGGTCTGCTTCGAGCCCCGCGCCTGCTCCTGGCTGGAGCGCTCCACCTGCTTGGTGATGCCCTTCATCTTCTCGGCGCTCTTCACGATCTGCTCCGAGCCCCGCGCCTGCTCGGCGGTGGCGCTGGCGATCTGCTGCGCCGTCTCGGCGATGCGCCTGGCAGCCGCGGTCGCCGACCGGGAGCTCCGCGCCTGGTCCAGGGTCGCCTGGGCGATGGCCTTGACCATCTGCGTGGAGCGCTGCGAGGAGGCCTGGATCTTCTTCAGGGCGGTCTCCGCCTCCTGGCCGATGCGCACGCCCTCCTCCACGCTCAGCGAGCCGCGCTCCATGGCGGCGATGGCCTCCTGCGACTGGTCCTGCACCGAGCGGATGAGGTCGGAGATCTCCTTGGTGGAGGCGCCGGTGCGCTCCGCGAGGTCCTTGATCTCGTCGGCGACGACGGCGAATCCCTTGCCGTGCTCGCCGGACTGGGCGGCGAGGATGGCGGCGTTCAGGGCCAGGAGGTTGGTCTGGTCGGCGACGTCGTCGATGACGTCGAGGATGTTGCCGATGGCGCCGATCTTCTCGCCGAGCTGGCCCAGCACCGCGCCCGCCTCCCGCTGCGAGGCCCGGATCTTCTCGATGCCGGCGAGCGTCCGGGCGATGGCCTCGGCCCCGGACTCCGCGTCCCGGGCCGCCTGCTCGGAGAGCTTGCTGGTCTCGGTCGCGTTCGACTCCACGGCGCCGATGGAGCCGTCCATCTGGTTCATGGCGAAGCTCGTCTGCTCGGCGGTGGACGAGAGCTCCTCGACGTTCTGCGCCACCTCCTTGATGCTCTGGGTCATCTGGCCGATGGCCGCCGCGGTCTCCTCCGCCGAGCCGGCGAGCTGTCCGATGCTCACCGCCACCTCGTCGTTCGTCGCCGCCATAGCCGCGCTGGAGGACGAGGACTCCCCGGCGCCCTGCGCCAGGGCCTCGACGTCGGCGGCGATGCCCTTCAGGCTCTGGAGCATCTGGTCGAGCGACCGGCCGGTCTCCGCCACCCGGGCGGCCACGGTGTCGGCTCCCTCGGCGACGCCGGCGCCGGTGCGCGACACCCGCTCGATGACCTGGTTCACGCCCTCGGCGACGCCGCGGACGCGCTCCGCGGAGGCGGCCATGGCGTCGACGATCCGGTTCAGCGAGCCGGCGAGCGCCCCCAGCTCGCCGCCGGAGCGAGGCTCGGCGCGCGCCGAGAGGTCCAGCTCGGAGACCCGGGCCGCGAGCCGGCCCATCTCGAAGAGCGGCGCCGCCACCAGGCGGCGCACCAGCAGGACCAGCGCGGCCGCGAGCGCGGCGCCGGCCAGGGCCAGCGCCGCGGCGACGGCGTTTCGCGCCTGCGCCACCCGGTCGCCGAGCCGATCCGCCGACAGGCCCCGGAGGACGTAGCCGACCGGGTGCCCGCCCTCGCCCGGCCCGCCCCGGACCGACAGCGAGAGCATGTAGAGGCCTTCCCACTCGAAGAAGGCGTCGGCGGGGCGGCGCTGGTGCTCGGCCAGGATGGCCTCGAGGCGCGGGGCCCACTGCGGCCTCACGGCGCGCGCCAGGACGCGCCGGTCCGCCCGCAGGACCACGAGGTAGGCGTCGTCCGGCTCGCGCAGGGCGTCGCCGAGATGGGCCTCGAGGTGACGCTGCCCCTCGCGCTGCGCCGCGCCCTCCGGGAGGAGGGCGTCGGGGAGGTGCGCCGCGACGAGGCGCGCCGCGGCCAGGCCCTGCCGCTCGACCCCCGCCTCGAGCTCGCTGCGCAGCAGGTGGACGTGCGCGGCGGTGACGGCGACGACGCCCGCCGCCGCGGCCGCGCCGAAGACCAGGGTGATGGCGCGCTGCAGCCCCAGCCGCTCGATGGCTCCCGGCATGCGCGTTTGCCCGCCCCTGCCCCGCCTGTCTGGAAACGTCCCCGTTTCCGAGAACTTGGGCGGCTCATGCTACGGGCCGCATTCCGAGGGGTCAAGGTTCGAGCCCCCCGCCCCGGCCCTGCTTCACTCTCCGAAGAGGTCCTGGACCTCGACCCGCGGCTTTCCCTCCGCGCCCGCGAGCGGCTGGTTCTCGATCTTGAAGGGCTCCACCGCGCCCTGGTCGAGGCCGTCGACGACCGCGCCGGTCCTGGGGTCGATGCGCACGAAGACGAGCCCGTCCGGAACCGGGAAATCCGCCTGGGGCCGGTCGCGCAGCGCGCCCTGCATCGTCGCCAGCCAGATGGGCAGCGCCGCCCGGCCGCCGGTCTCGTAGCGCGAGAGCGGCGTCTCGTTCCGGTCGTAGCCCAGCCAGACGCCGGCCATGAGGTCGCGGGTGAAGCCGAGGTACCAGGCGTCGTAGGAGTCGTTGGTGGTGCCGGTCTTTCCGGCCGACGGCTTTCCCAGGCGCGCCGCCTGCGCGCCCGTTCCCACCGTGGCCACCTCCTGCAGGAGGTGCACGGTGATGTAGGCCGCGCGCTCGTCCACCACCCGCTGGCGCGGCGCCTGCACCTGGGCGGCGGCCGCCGCCAGGCGCGCCGCCACCGGCCCCCAGGCGTCGCCGGGCGCGCCGTGGTCCTCGAGGAGCCGCCCCTCCCGGTCCAGGACCCGCTTCACGAGGAAGCTGGGCCGGCGCTCGCCGTAGCGGGCCAGCAGCGCGTAGACGTTGGAGAGATCCCAGAGCGTGGTGCAGGAGGAGCCGATGGCGCTCCCGAGCTCGCGCTTCACCGGGGTCGTGATCCCGACCTCCTTCGCCCAGCGGACCAGCGCGTCGGGGCCGAGCGCGGCCGCGGTCTTCACCGCGGGAATGTTCATCGAGTGGACCAGCGCGTCGCGCAGGGTGACCTCCCCCTTGAACGACGAGCCGAAGTTCTCCGGCTTCCAGGAGACGCCCGATTCCTCGTCGCGGTACACGATGGGCGCGTCGGTGATCACCGTCGCCGGCGTGTAGCCGAGCTTCTCGACGGCGGCGGAGTAGACGACGGGCTTGAAGGCGCTGCCCGGCTGGCGGCAGGCCTGGAAGGCCCGGTTGAACTCCGAGGCCTCGAAGTCGTAGCCGCCCACCATCGCCGCGACGTATCCGGTGAAGGGCTCGATGGCGACCAGCGCTCCCTGGAGCCGCGGCTCCTGCTCCAGGGAGAGGAGCAGCGGCGCCTCCGGGACGTGGGTGCGCGCCTGCGGGTCGCGCGGCAGCTCCCGGTCGACGAGCTCCCGGCGGTCGACCCGCCGCACCAGGACCACGTCGCCGGGTGCGAGCGCGGTGGAGACCCTGGAGATCAGCGCGTCGGGATACCAGGCCTCGGGGTTGGGCCTGCGGGCCCACCGCATCCCGGAGATGGGGAGGATGCCCTGCGCCTCGCCGACCTCGACGCGCGCCAGGCCGGCCCGGTCGTCCACGGCGGCGACGATCCCCACGGCGTAGTCGCCCACCCGGAGCGACCCGGCGGGCCAGGCCCGCGCCAGGCGGGCCCGCAGCGCTTCCCGATCCGCCCGGGACACCTTCTGCACCGGCCCGAGGAAGCCCTGGCGGTGGTCCACCTCCATGAGGCCGGAGAGCATCGCCGCCTGGGCGACGCGCTGCACCTCGAGATGCATCGCCGCCTCGACCCGGAGGCCGTCGCGCAGCAGCCGGTCGTTCCCGTAGCGCTCGACCACGTGGCGGCGCACCTGCTCGACGTAGAAGGGAGCGGTCTCGCGGAAGAGGTCGTCGACGGGGTGGACCCGGATCTCGGCCTCCTCGGCGGCGCGCCGCTCCTCGGCGGTGATGACCCCGTCCTCGGCCATCCGGCGGAGCACGTAGCGCCGGCGCGACCGGGCCGCCTCCGGGTCCCGGAAGGGCGAGTAGCGCGAGGGCGCCTGGGGCAGGCCGGCGACGAGCGCCGCCTCGGCCAGGGTGAGGTCCTCCACGTTCTTGCGGAAGTAGTTCTCGGCGGCGGCCTGGACGCCGTAGGAGTGGTGTCCCAGGTAGACGCCGTTCAGGTAGAGGAAGAGGATCTCCTCCTTGGCGAAGGCGTGCTCCAGGCGCGTGGCCAGGATGAACTCGCGGACCTTGCGGCGCAGGTTCCGGCGCGTTCCCTCGGCGAAGCCCTCGGCGGAGACGAGCAGCGCCTTGGCGGTCTGCTGGGTGATGGTCGAGCCGCCCTGGATCTTCTTCCGGAGCACGAAGGTGTTCACCGCGGCGCGCAGGGTTCCCAGCCAGTCGACGCCGCGGTGCTCGAAGAAGTGCTGGTCCTCGCTGGCGACGAAGGCCTGCACCACGCGGCGCGGGATGCGCTCCATGGCCACGACCTTGCGCCGCTCGACGAAGAACTCCCCCGCGAGCTGCCCGTCCGCGGAGAGCACCTCGGTGATCGCCGGCGGCCGGTACTCGGCGAGCGAGGGCACCGAGGGAAGGCCGGCGGCGAGGTCGGCCCACAGCACCAGGCCCGCCGCCGCGAGGCCGAGGAGCAGGACGGCGGCGGCGGCCGCGCCCCAGCGCAGCAGCCGGCCCCGGCGCCCGGGCCGCGGGCCGGGCGCCGCCGGCGAGGTCGCCCCCCCCGGCGCGGCCGCGCCCGCCGCGCCCTGTCCGCTCCCTTCCACCGCCCGGCACTCTACCGCGGTTCCCGGCGGCGCTCGGGCCGCCGGCAGACCTCCCCCCCCCCCTCACCCCGACGAGATTCCCTCGCGGTCTCTCTCAGGGCGCGCCCGGCGCGGCCAGGTTCAGCCGCTCGAGCACCGCGGCGAGCTCCGGCGGCAGGGGCGCCTCGAGCCGGAGCGGCCCCCCTCCGGCCGGGTGCGGCGCCGCCAGGCGCCAGGCGTGGAGGAACATCCGCCCGAGCCCCCACCGCGCCCGCGCCAGCCGGTTCCAGGCGAAGTCGCCGTGGCGCCGGTCGCCGGCCACGGGGTGGCCCACGGCCTGGAGGTGGCGGCGGATCTGGTGGGTGCGGCCGGTCTCGATCCGCACCGAGAGGAGCGAGGCCTCCCGCATCGAGGCCAGCACCTCGTAGTGCGTCACCGCCTCCTGGAAGTTCACGCCGCGGCGCTCCCGCGAGCGCGCCGTCTGCTCGTGCTCCGCGAGCGGGATGTCGATGGTCCCCCGCTGGCGCGGCATCTTCCCCTTCACCAGGGCCAGGTAGGTCTTGGCGACGTCCCCCCGCGCCAGGACCTCGCCCAGGGCCGCCATGGCCCGGCGCGTCTTGGCGACCAGCACCACGCCCGAGGTGTCGCGGTCGAGCCGGTGGGCGGGGCTGGGGCGGAACTCGGCGGGGGAAAGGTCCGCGGGGACGGCCAGGTGGGCCCGCGCCGCCTCCACCAGCGTCGCCCCCCGGATGCCGGTGCCGGGGTGGGCGGCGAGCCCGGCAGGCTTGTCCACGGCCAGGAGGTGCTCGTCCTCGAAGAGCACCGCGAGCGCCGGAACGCCCCGGGGCGCGGCCGGCGCGGCGGGCGGCGCCAGGAGGCGCTCCCCGTCGCCGCGGATCGCGACCCGGTCGCCCGCCGCCAGGATCTGCTCCGCGCGCCCCCGCTTCCCGTTGACCCGCACCTTGCGCGTGCGCAGCATCTTGTAGACGTGCGAGAGGGGCACGGCGCGGAGCGCGCGGCGGACGAACTTGTCGAGCCGCTGGCCGGCGGCGTCGGCGGAGACCTCGATCTCGAGCACGCCCCCTTCTACTACGGGCCGGCCGCGCGCGGCGGCGCGGACGCGCCCGGGGTGGCGCCCTCCGGCGCCGCGGCGGTGTAGCATCGCCCCGACGCCCGCGCGGAGGGGCCGCAGGGCCGAGGAGGACGAGCAGCGCCGTGACCGGACGCACCCTGGCGCTCGCTGCGCTGGCGGCGGGCCTCCCCGCCGCCTGCCACTGCGGCTCCAGGCCGCCGTCGCTGGTCGCCATCGCGCTCACCCCGGCGAGCCCGACGATCCCCAGGGGGCTCTCCCGGGCCCTCGTCGCCACCGGGAGCTGGTCCGACGGAAGCGAGCTCGACCTCTCCTCGCTCGCCACCTGGACGTCGGCGGACCCCTCGGTCGCCTCCGTGTCCGGCGGCGTCGTGGCGGCGCACGCGCTCGGCACCACCACCGTCGCCGCCGCCGTCGGCTCGATCCGGGGGACGGCGACCGTCGCCGTGGACCCGCCGCTCCTCACCGGGCTCTCGGTGACGCCGGCGAGCGCGTCCATCCCCAGGGGGCTCACCCGGCAGCTCGCGGCCAGGGGAGCCTACAGCGACGCCACCGCAGCCGACGTCACCGCCCTCGCCACCTGGACCTCGAGCAGCGCCGGCACCGCCTCCGTGACCCCGGCCGGCCTCGTCACCGGGGTGGCCGTCGGCCTGGCGACCGTCACCGCGGCCGTCGGCGGCATCCAGGGGACGGCGAGGGTCGCCGTCGAGCCGCCGGCGGTCACCGGAGTCGCGGTGACCCCGTCGACGACCTCGGTGTGGGCCGGCCACCCCCAGCAGCTGAGGGCGACGGCCAGGTACAGCGACTCGACCACCGCCGACGTCGGCGCCGCGGCCACCTGGTCCTCGGCGACGCCCTCGGCCGTGGCGGTGAGCGCGACCGGCCTGGCCTCGGAGGCGGCGGGCGCGCCGCTCGGCGCCTCCTCGGTGGTGTCGGCTTCCGCCGGGGGCTTCTCGGGGAGCGCCACCGTCTCGGTGGCCGCCGGACCGCCGGTGGGTCCCGGCGTCGACGGCGACCCGCTGCTCGCGCAGCAGTGGCACCTGCGCAACACCGGCCAGACGGCCTACGCCGACCTCGCCGGCGTCGCCGGGAACGACCTCCACCTCGCGGCGACCTACGCCATCGGCCTCACCGGCGCCGGCGTGAAGGTGGGAGTCGTCGACTCGGGGCTGGAGATCGCGCACCAGGACCTCGCCGCCAACGTCGTGGCCGGGTCGTGGGACTTCGTCACCGACGCCGACCCCGACCCGACCTCGGCGTCCGCCGCCGGCGACCACGGCACGAGCGTCGCCGGGCTCGTCGCCGCGGTCCGCGGCAACGCCGCCGGAGGCATGGGCGTGGCCCCGGCGGCGTCGCTGAACGGGTACAGCGTCATCGCCTCCTCGCAGCTCACCTCCTACTTCGTCCGGGCCCTGGGCGGGTCGGCGTCGAACCCCCGGTCGAGCGACGTCTTCGTGTTCAACCAGAGCTACGGCACGGGAAACACCAGCGACTTCCCGGTGGACCCGGTCGTCGAGGCCCAGTACCTCGCCGGCGTCACCTCGCTCCGCGGAGGGCGGGGTGCGCTGTACGTGAAGTCGGCGGGCAACGGCTTCTACGGGTTCGGGGGCGCGAGCTGCGCCCGGGCCGTGGCGCTGGGCACGAGCTGCCAGAACGCCAGCATGGATCCGTCGAACACGCTCCCCTACAACGTCGTCGTCGGCGCGCTCAACGCGAGCGGCGTCCGGAGCAGCTACTCCACGGCCGGGTCCGCCCTCTGGGTCTCCGCGCCCGCCGGCGAGTTCGGGCTCAACAGCGCGGTCCGGCCCGGGCTCGGCGCCACCGCCTACATGCCGGCGATGGTCACGACCGATCAGACGGGCTGCTCCGCGGGCTACGCGCAGACCGGAGCCAGCACCAGCACCTTCAACCAGGGCCTGGTCGCCGGAAACGCCACCTGCAGCTACACGAACACCTTCAACGGGACCTCGTCGGCCGCCCCGTCCACCAGCGGGGCGATCGCGCTCCTCCTCCAGGCCAACCCTTCCCTCGGCTGGCGCGACGTGAAGCACCTTCTCGCCGCCACCGCCACCCGCGTCGACCCCTCCCGGCCGGCGATCGCCCTCGCCCTCGCCGGCGGGACCTACGTCGCCGAGCCGGCCTGGACGCAGAACGCCGCCGGCCACTGGTTCCACGCCTGGTACGGCTTCGGCGCCGTGAACGTCGACGCCGCCGTCGCCATGGCGACCGCGGGCTACGAGCTCCTCCCCGCGTTCCGCGACACCGGCTGGATCGCCAGCGGCCCCCTGTCGCTTCCGATCCCCGACGCCGGTGCGGCGGGCGCGACCCACGCGCTCCCGGTGCCCGCCGGCGGACCGGTGGTCGAGGCGGTCCAGGTCGCCGTCTCCGCGGCCCACCCCTACACCGGGGACCTCGGCATCGAGCTCGCGAGCCCTGCGGGGACGAGGAGCGTCCTCCTCAACGTCCGGAACGGCTTCGACGGCGCGAGCCTCTCCGGCATGGTGCTGCTCTCGAACGCCTTCTACGGCGAGGGGAGCGCCGGCACCTGGACCCTGAGGGTCGTGGACGGCGACGGCGCCCACGGGGCCGGGTCGCTCACCGGCTGGCAGATCCGCGTGTTCGGGCACTGAGGTCGGCGGAGGGAGCGATGCGCTCGAGAGCGAAGGCGGCGGCGGCGGCGGGGGCTTTCGCGAGCCTCCTCGCGGCGGCGCTCCCCGGCGCCGGGGGGGCCCAGGGGGCGCTCGCGGTGGAGCAGCGCCGGGCGCTCGTCCGGTCGCTTCCCCGCGGCTCGGCCTTCCGGACGAACGGCCAGCCCTACGGCTTCCTCGCGGGCCTGCGGGCCGTGGCGCGGGCGCCCGGGGAGCCGTCGGGCGAGGCCCTGGCCCGCGCCGGCGCGGCGGCGGCCGAGCTCGTGGAGGAGAAGGGCGGCTTCGCCGTCTTCCGGGAGAGCGCCGCGGCGGCGAGCGAGGCCACCCGGGCGGCGGGCCGGGCGCCGACGTACCCGGTGGCCGTGAACGAGCGCACCGGAGACCTCGGCGTCGTCCCCGGGACGCTGGTGGTCCGGCTCCGCGATCCGCCGGCCGCGGGAGAGCTGGCGAGGGACCACGGCCTCTCCCTCGACTTCCACGCCGCGCACCTCGGGACCGCCTTCTACCGGGCCCCCGCGGGGGCGAGCCTCCCCGCCGCCGCGGCCCGGCTCGCCGCCGACCCCCGGGTGCGCTCGGCGGAGATCGAGGTGAAGGAGCACTTCGCCGGGCCGCTGTAGCGGGCTTGGCGGGCTACAGCAGCTCCAGCTGCCGCTGCTCGGCCAGCGGCTCGGCGCGGATCCCCGCGCGCCGCAGCGCCCGGGCGAGCTCGTGGGCGTGGCCGTGGACCGTGTAGACGCGGCCCGCTCCCGTGGCCCGCGCGTAGGCGAGGAGCGCGGGGAAGTCGCAGTGGTCGGAGAGCGGGAAGGCGGCGTCGGCGCCGCGGAAGCGGAAGCGCCCCTCCACCGCCCAGCCGGTGAGCACCGCGGTGCGGCGCCGGCGGATGCGCTGCAGCGCCGGGCCGCGCGCCAGGTGCGGAGGCGCCACCACCACCTCGCCCTTCCCGGGCCCGTCGGGCCCGAGCGGCCGCACGCCGGGGAGAGGCACGCCGCAGGCCTCGTAGACTCGGTTCACGGCGTGGACCGCGGGGTGAGCGCGGCAGGCGTGGCCGGCCTCGCCCAGGAACTTCAGGATCTCCTGCGCCTTGCCGAGCGCGTAGCCGAGGAGGACGGGCACGGCGCCGTCGCCGAGGGCATCCTCGACGAAGCGGCGCACCCGGAGGAAGACCTCCTCCTTGGGCGGGAAGACGTAGCGCGGTGCGCCGAAGGTCGACTCGAGCACCAGCACGTCGCAGGGCATGACCTCGGCGGGCTCGGCGGTGCGCGTCGGCTCGGTGCAGAGGTCGCCGGTGTAGCCCAGGACCACCCCGTCGCGCACCACCCGGATCTGCGCCGAGCCGAGGACGTGGCCCGCCGGGAACAGCTCGACGGCGAGGTCGCCGACCCCGAAGGGCTCGCGGTAGCCGGCCGGGAGCCACTCGGCGCTGCGCCGGCGCCCGAGGCGGTGCTCGAGGAGCGCCAGCGTGGAGCCGGTGGCGATGGTGCGCTCGTGGCGGCCGATGTGGTCGCCGTGGGCGTGGGAGACGAAGGCCAGCGGGGCGCGCCGCCGCGCGTCGAGCCAGAGCGCGCTCCGGGGGACGTGGAGCTCGCCGTTCCGCACCTCGATCGCCGCGCGCGACACCCCGGCACCCTACCCCGTGGCCCCGACACCCCGCAGCCGGGCGCGCAGCGCCGCGCCGACCTCCCCCACCACCACCCCGGCGACGATGAGCGCCCCGCCCGCCACCTGCCCCGCCGAGAGCACCTCGCCGCCGAAGCGCCAGGAGAAGGCGGCCGCGGCCACCGGCTCGAGCGAGTAGATGAGCGCCGCCCGCACCGCGCTGGTGTGCCGCTGCGCCCAGTTCATGACGAAGAAGGCGCCCGCGGTCATCGCCAGGCCGGTGAAGGCCACCGTGGCCCAGAGCGCCGGGCCGGAGCCGAGCCGCGGCGGCTCGAGCGGAAGGAGGAGCGACGCCAGGGCGAAGGTCGTGCCCACCTGCACCAGGGTGAGCAGCGCCAGGGGGTGGCGGGCCGACCACTCCGCCGTCCAGACGATCTGGAACGCGTAGCAGACGGCGCAGCCCAGCGTCAGGAGGTCGCCCCAGCGGACCTCGGCGGAGATGGCGCCGCGGTACAGGCCGGCCAGGCCGACCACCGCCAGCGCCACCCCGGCCCAGGCCGACGGGGAAACGGACCGCCGGTGGAGGAAGCGCGAGAGGAAGGGGACGAAGAGCACCGCCAGCCCGGTGAGGAAGGCGGAGCGCGACGGCGTGGTGTGGCGGAGCCCCAGGGTCTGGAAGGCGAAGCCGCCCCACATCGCCAGACCCAGCAGGGCGCCCTGCCGCCACAGGCCCGGGCCGGGGCGGTCGCGGCGCCAGAGCCAGACCGCGGCCACCGCCGCCGCCGCCAGGCCGAAGCGGAGGAGGAGGAAGACCCCGGCGCTCGTCCCCTCCAGCGCGTTCTTCACGAGGAGGAAGGTGGTCCCCCAGGCGAGCGTCAGGGCGAGGAGCGCGAGGTCGGCCACGGGGTCAGCCGCGGCGGCGCCGGGCGGCGCGGAGGTTCAGGAGCTCCACCGAGAGGCTGAAGGCCATGGCGAAGTAGACGTACCCGCGCTCGATGTGCCGCCCCCCGGCCTCGGCGACCAGCATCACGCCGATGAGGAGCAGGAACGCGAGCGCCAGCATCTTCATCGTCGGGTGGCGCTCCACGAAGCCGGAGACCGCGCCGGCGAAGACCAGCATGACGGCGACCGCGGCGACCATGGCCGCCACCATCACCGCCAGGTGCTGGGCCATCCCCACCGCGGTGATGACCGAGTCGAGCGAGAAGACCACGTCGAGGAGCGCGATCTGGAGGAGCACCGCGCCGAAGCCGGCGGCGGTTGCCGCGGCCGGGCTCTCCCCCTCCGCCGTCTCGAGGCGCGCGTGGATCTCGACGGTGGCCTTCCCCACCAGGAAGAGGCCGCCCGACCCCAGGATCATGTCCCGGCCGGTGAAGCCGTGGCCGAAGGCCCGGAAGAGCTCGCGGGTGAGACCCATGAGCCAGGTGACGGCGAGGAGCAGGAGGAGGCGGGACCCCAGCGCCAGCAGGAGGCCGAGGCGCCGCGCCACCGGCTGCTGCTCCGCCGGGAGCCGGCCCGCCAGGATGGCGAGGAAGACGATGTTGTCGATCCCGAGGACGACCTCCATCGCCGTGAGCGTGAGGAAGCTCGCCCAGGTGTCGGGATCGAGGAGGAGCTCGCGCACGGCCAAGAGGAATGCCCTGGGCGCCGGCGGTTGTCGAGCGAATCAGGCCGCCAGGCGGAAGCGGAGGCGCGCTCCGTCGTCGTCGCGCCGCACCTCGCCGCGGGTCTCCATGGCCTCGAGGTTGGCCACGGCCTCGGAGACCGCCAGGAAGAGGTCGCGCGGGCCCACCCGGGGGAAGAGCGCCTGCGTCACCTCGTGGCCGGTGAGGGGCCCCCGGGCCAGCGCCTCGGCGATGCGCGCCTGGCGGCGGCCGTAGAAGGCCACCAGGTCGTCGATGACCTTGCGGTGGCCGGAGAAGGGCGGCCCGTGGCCGGGGAGGACCCAGTCGACCTCCAGGGCGCGCAGGCGCGCCACCGAGGAGAGGTAGGCGACGAGCGGGCGGAAGAAGCCGTCCTCGCCGCCGGGGCCGAGCTCGATGACCGGGTTGGGAGAGACCTTCTCGAGGAGGTGGTCGGCGGCGAGGAAGAGGCGGTGCGCGGCGTCGTGGAGGCACACCAGGCCGGGCGTGTGGCCGGGCATGTGGAGCACCTCCGCCTCGAAGCGGCGGAAGCGGAGCACCGCGCCCTCGGCGACGTCGCCGACCCGGGTCACGCGCCGCGCCAGGCCCATGCCCCGGTCCACCTGCGCCGCCATGTCCGCCAGCGTCTCCGCCGGCACGCCGAGCCGCAGGAGGTGGGCCCCGTAGCGCGGGGCCAGGTCGCGCCAGCGCGGCCCGTCGGCGGCGATCTTCCCCCGGTCGGCCGCGTGGGCCAGGACCGGGACGGCGCCGCCGGCGCGCTCCACCACCGCCTGGGCGTTGCCGTAGTGGTCGACGTGCCCGTGGGAGACGACGATGCGGCGCACCTCCTCGAGGGCCAGGCCGCGGGACCGGAAGCCGGCCTCGAGCGCCGCCCGCGCCTCCTCGCTCCCGAGCCCGGCGTCGAAGAGCGCCAGCCCCCCGCCCTGGTCCTCGATGGCGTAGACGTTCACCGGCCCGCCCGCCTGGGGAAAGGGGACGGGCACCGGGATCCGGTGGATCCCGAGCCGCTCGAGGAGCTCCTCGGCCACGTCCTACTTCGCCGCCTTCACCCTCTCGCGCAGCTCGGGAAGGATCTTGAAGAGGTCGCCGACGAGGCCGTAGTCGGCGATCTGGAAGATGGGCGCCTCCGGGTCCTTGTTCACCGCCACGATGACCTTCGCGCCCTTCATCCCGGCGACGTGCTGGATGGCCCCGGAGATGCCGGCGGCGATGTAGAGCTCCGGCGCCACCACCTTGCCGGTCTGGCCCACCTGCCAGTCGTTCGGCACCCAACCCGCGTCCACGGCGGCGCGGGAGGCGCCCACCGCCGCGCCCAGGGCGTCGGCCAGCGCCTCGATCTCCTTGAAGTCGCCCTTGGTGCCGCGGCCGCCGGAGACGACGACGCGGGCCTCGGTGAGCTCCGGCCGCTCGCTCTTCACCTCCTGGAACTCCACGAAGCGCGTCCTCAGGGACGCCGGGTCGAGGCTCACCGGGAAGGGCGAGACGCCGCCGCCCGCCCCCTGGGCCGGCGGCGGGAACTCCGTCGGACGGATGGTGAAGGCCTTCACCGGCGTGGTCAGCTCCACCTCGGCGACGACGTTCCCGGCCCACATGGGCCGGCGCAGGAGGACGCTCGCGCCCTGGCCGCCGAATCCCAGGACGTCGGTGGCGCAGGCGGCGCCGAGCTTGGCGGCGGCGCGCGGCAGGAGGTCCTTCCCCTGCGCGGTCGCGGCGGCGACGAGCCAGGTGGCGCCGGCGGCCCGGGCCGCCTCGGCGACGACCGGGGAGTAGGCCTCGGCGAGGTAGTGCTCGAGCACCGGGGCGTCGGCGAGCCGGACCTCGGCGCCCAGGGCGGCGAGCGCCTCGGCGGCGGGGCCGGCCCCCTTTCCCAGGACCAGGGCCGAGACCTTCCCGCCGGTTCGCTTCGCGAGCTCGCGCCCGGCCGAGAGGGCGGCGAGCGAGGCCTTCCGGAGGTGCCCGTGCGACTGCTCTGCGAGGACGAGGACGCTGGACATGGCTCTTCTCCCGGGCCTAGAGGACCTTGGCCTCGCCGTGGAGCTTCGCCCAGAGCTCGGCGACGTCGGCCACCCGGACCCCCCCCTTGCGCTTCGGCGGCTCCTCCAGCCTCCGCACCACCACCCGGGGCGCGAGGTCCACGCCCAGGGCCGCGGCCGCGACCTCCCGCACCTCCTTCTTCTTCGCCTTCATGATCCCGGGCAGCGAGGCGAAGCGCGGCTTGTTGAGCCTGAGGTCGGTCGTCACCACCGCCGGGAGGGCGACGTCGATCGTCTCCACGCCTCCGTCCACCTCGCGGGTCACCCGGAGTACCTTCCCGTCCCCGGCCAGGCCCAGGCCGGGCTGCTTCTTCTGCTCCGCCTCGCTCTCCAGGCTCTCCTTCTTGGAGGCGAAGGTGGCCTGGGGCCAGCCGAGCCGCTCGGCGAGCCACTGGCCCGTCTGGTTCTGGTCGTCGTCGATGGACTGCTTGCCGAGGACCACCAGGTCCGGCTTCTCCTGCTCGACCACCTTCTGCAGGACCGCCGAGACCACCACCGGGTCGAGCGGCCCGTCGTGCCGGACCAGCACGCCGCGGTCGGCCCCCATGGCCAGCGCCGAGCGGATCTCGGTCGCGGACTTGTCGGTGCCGATGGAGGCGACCACCACCTCGCCGCCGTGCTTCTCCTTGAGGCGCAGGGCCTCCTCGACGGCGATCTCGTCGAAGGGGTTCATCTTGTAGTTCACGCCTTCGGTGACGATGCCCGAGCCGTCGGGCCGGACCTTGATCTTCGACTCCGGGTCCTCGACGCGCTTCGCGGTCACCAGGATCTTGAGGGGCATCGGGGCTCCTGTGGGCGATTCGGGAATCGGTCGGTGGGCGCGGAGTATGCCGCGGTGCGGCACGGGGGCGCAACCCGAAACGCGGGCGGTCCGCCTACGCCGCCCGCGGCCCCGGCACCCGCCGCAGCGCCTCCGGAAGGCCGGCGAGAAGCGACTGGCCCAGCGCCAGCGCCAGGCGCCGGGCCGGCGCCGCCTCGGCCGGCTCGACCGCGGCGGCGGCCGCGTCCAGGGCCGGCTCCGGGATGCCGAGCAGCGGGCCCGCGAGGCCCAGGAGCACCGAGCCGCCGTACAGCGGGCACCCGATCTCCCGGGCCAGGCCGAGCGCGTCCACCTCGGCGGTCCGGGGGACCCGGGCGCGGAGCCGCGCCAGGACGTCGGCGGGCGGCGGGGCCGCCGCGATCCCGAGCCGCATCGCCGGCGTCGGCAGCGTCGCCGCGGCGACCAGGGCGAAGCCGCCGGCGCGCACCTCGTGGATCCAGCGCAGCGCCTCCAGGCGGTCGAGCGCCAGCAGGCCGTCGGCCTCGCCCGGGGGGCCGAAGGGCGTCGGGACGGCGCCCGGCCCGAAGCGGACCCGGCAGAGCACGCTCCCGGCGGCGGGCGAGGGCGGGCGCTCCGTCGCCAGCCGCACCTGGTGGCCGGCCGCCGCCGCGGCCGCGGCGAGCAGCGCGCCGCCCTCCTCCGCGCCCTGGCCCGCGGCGCCGGCGACGAGGACCGTGGTCGGCGAGGCGGTCACGACCTCGCCCCGCCGCAAGGCTCGATGGCGCGCGGCCGGCAGACCTGGGCGCACAGGCCGCAGCCGGCGCAGGCCGAGGCGGAGACGACGACCGATTCGAGGTCGTCGGAGAGGGCGGGGCAACCCAGGCGCAGGCAGGCGCCACAGCGGTTGCAGCGCCTGCCGTCCACCCGCATCGGGGGGCGGCGGCTCGCGGGCCACCGGGTGCAGGGCGCGCGCGCCACGACCGCGGAGGAGGCGGGGCGCGCCAGCTCCTCGCGGAGGACGGCGGCCGTGGCCCCGAGGTCGAGCGGGTCGACGACGCGCACCGAGGCGTAGCCCAGCGCGGCGAGCAGGGACGCGGGGTCCACGCGCCACCCTCCCGGCGCGCGGACCCCGCTCCCCGTCCACCCTCCCCCTCCGACGTCGCAGATGAGCACCGTTCCCTGGCCCTGCGCCGCCAGCGCCAGGGCGCCGGCCGCCTCCTGGAGGAGCGCCCCGTCCGGAAGCGCCGCCACGTCGCGGCCGCGGATTCGCTGGCCGAGCGCCATCGCCAGGCCGTGGGCGACGCCCGCCGCGGCTCCCTGCCCGGGCGCCCGGTCGACGGGCCCCAGCGTGGGGAAGGCGGGGAAGGCGCGGCAGCCCGGGTCCACCGTGGCGGAGACGTGGAGCCGCTTCAGGCCCTGGGCCAGCGCGCGGTACGGGCAGCCCGGGCACAGCTCCGGGGGCCGGACCGGCACCGGCTCGGGCGCGCCGGCCCGCTCGGCGCCCGGCCTGAAGGCCCGCGCCAGCGTCGCCGGCGTGATCTCGCCGGTGCGGCCCAGGCGGTCCTTCCCGTCGCAGGCGATGTGGGCCGCGCGCAGCTCCGCCTCGAGGAAGGGCTCGAGCTCCTCGACGACGTGGAGCGTGCGCACGCGTCCGGCGAAGGCGCGGAGCAGCCCCGACGGCACCGGGTGAACCAGCCCGAGCTTCAGCACCGAGGCCTCGGGAAGGGCCTCGCGGACCATCCCGTAGGCGAGGCCGCTCGTCACCACGCCCACCTCCGCCGAGCGCAGCTCGAGTCGGTTCAGCGGGGCCTCGAGCGCGTGGGCCGCGAGCTGCGCCAGCCGCTCCAGGCCGCGGACGCGGGTGAAGGTGGCCCGCTCCTCGAGCGCCTCGGCGGCCGCCGGGTCCCGGCCGCGCCCGCGGGGCGGGATGGCGCGGCGCGACGCCTCCTCCACCGGCTCGGCCGAGTCCGCGAGGCGGGTGGAGATGCGGACCACCACCGGCGTCTCGAAGCGCTCGGAGAGCTCGAAGGCCTGGGCCACCGCCTCCCGGCACTCGGCCGGGTCGGAGGGCTCCACCACCGGCGCCATGGCCTCGCGGGCCAGGAGTCGCGAGTCGGCGGGCGGCGCGTAGCGGCCCGAGGGATCGTCGCAGGCCACCACCACCAGGCCGGCGGCGCCGCTGGCGGAGGCGGCGTCGAGCGCGGGGAGCGCGGCCGCCAGGGCGCCGGCGGGCACCGCGGCGAGGCCCCGGCCGCCCGCGAGCGCGGCGCCGAGCGCCACCTCCACCGCGGCCCGCTCCCAGGGCGCGGGCTCGACCGCCACCTCGCCGAGTGCCGACAGGGTCTGGAGGATGGTGCCGGAGGGCTCGCCCTCGCAGCCGGAGGCGACGTGCACGCCCGCCTCCCAAGCACCGCGGGCGATGGCCTGGCTGCCGGTCAGCAATCGCTTCACGACGCACCCTGCTTCCTCGCGGACAGCCAGGGGTGCGAACTCGGTGCCACGGGCAGGCGGCGCGGCCGCCCCTCGAATGGCGCGTAGGTGCGGCGCTTTCGCGGGAAGGACCCGCCGCCGCGAAGCCGCCAGCGTCTTTTCCCCCATTCCGCGGACGGACTTCCGGGGGAAACGGCGCAGCCCCGCGGGGTCCGGCCCGCGGGGTCGCTGCGCCGGGCGCGCTACCCGCGCTTCGCGAAGTCGGCCATGAAGGCGGCGAGCGCCTCGACCCACTCCGGCTGCACGGCGTTGTAGGTGGAGACCCGGATCCCGCCGACGGAGCGGTGGCCCTTGAGGCCCACCATCCCCCTGGCCTTCGCCTCCTTGACGAACCGCTCCTCGTCCGCCTCGCTCGGCAGGCGGAAGACGACGTTCATCGTGGAGCGGCTCTCCTTCTCCACCGGGCAGCGGAAGAAGTCCGGCTGGCGGTCGATGGCCTGGTAGAGGCGCCCCGCCTTCTTGCGGTTGCGCTCCTCGACGGCGCCGAGCCCCCCCGAGCCCTTCAGCCAGGCGAGGACGTTCCGCACCATGTAGATGCCGAAGGTGGGCGGCGTGTTGTAGAGGGAGCGGTTCTCGGCCGCGGTGCGGAGCTGGAAGATCTTGGGGATGTCCTTGCGCCCCTTCTCCACCAGGTCCTTGCGGGCCAGCGCCACCACCACCCCCGAGGGGCCGACGTTCTTCTGGGCGCCGGCGTAGACCAGGCCGAAGCGCGCGACGTCGAAGCGCCGCCACAGGAAGTCGCTCGACATGTCGGCGACGAGCGGCACCGCGCCGGGGTCGGGGAAGGGGCGCTTCGGGTCCACCTCGAACTGGACGCCGTGGATGGTCTCGTTGGAGGTCAGGTGGAGGTAGGCGGCCTGGGGGTCCACCTTCACCTCGGAGGGCAGCGGGCAGCGGACGTAGCTCCTGGCCTTGCCCTCGCCGCTGCCGGTGGTGGCGGCGAGCCGCACCGCGCCGCCGAGCATCGCCGTCGCCACCTTGGCCTCGGCGAGGGCCTTCTCGCCCCAGGCGCCGGTGACGACGTGGTCGGCGCTCCGCCCCTTCTCGACGAGGTTCATCGGAACCTGGGCGAAGAGCTGCGAGGCGCCGCCCTGGAGGAAGAGCACCTCGTGGGTGGCGGGCACCCCCAGGAGCTCGCGGATCAGGGCCATGGCCTCGTCGTGGACCGCCTCGTACTCCTTGCCCCGGTGGCTGTGCTCCATCACCGACATCCCGCTCCCGGCGAAGTCCAGGAGCTCGTCGCGGGCGCGCTCCAGGGCCGGAAGCGGCAGGGCGGCGGGGCCGGCGTTGAAGTTCATGACGCGGGGCATGGCGTGGTCCTCGGGCGGGAAAGGGGCGCCATTCTGCCACAACGCCCGCGGCGCGGGTGGGCCTTGCCGCTGCGGCGGACGGCGGCGAGGATCGGCCATGCTCTTCACTCCCCTCGCCCTGCGCAGCGTCACCCTGCGGAACCGCATCGCCGTCTCCCCGATGTGCCAGTACTCGGCCGAGGACGGGATGGCGAACGACTGGCACCTCGTCCACCTCGGCGCCCGCGCCGTGGGCGGGGCCGGGATGGTGACCTTCGAGGCCACCGCCGTCGAGGAGCGGGGGCGCATCTCGCGCGCGGACATGGGGCTGTGGAGCGACCGGCAGGTGGAGCCGCTGGCGCGGGTGGTGCGCTTCGTCGAGGCGCAGGGCGCGGTCGCCTGCCTCCAGCTCGCCCACGCCGGGCGCAAGGCCAGCGTGCGCCCGCCGTGGGTGGACGCCGGCGCCCCGCTCCCTCCGGAGAAGGGCGGGTGGCGGGCGGTGGGCCCGTCGCCCGTCCCCTTCGGCGAGGGGTACGCCGCGCCCGACCCGCTCGACGAGGCGGGGATCCGCGGCGTGGCTCTGGCCTTCGCCGCCGCCGCCGGCCGCGCCCGGGCCGCCGGCTTCCGCGCCCTCGAGGTCCACGCCGCCCACGGCTACCTGCTCCACGAGTTCCTGTCGCCCGTCTCGAACCGCCGCGCGGACCGCTACGGGGGGAGCCTCGAGAACCGGATGCGCCTCGCCTGCGAGGTGGTGGAGGCGGTGCGGGCCCGCTGGCCGGCCGACCTGCCGCTCCTCGTCCGCCTCTCCGCGACGGACTGGGTGGAGGGCGGCTGGGACCTGCCGCAGTCGGTGCAGCTCGCGCGCCGGCTGAAGGCGCTCGGGGCCGACCTCGTCGACTGCTCCTCGGGCGGCCTGGTGGCGACCGCGAAGGTCCCGTTCGGCCCCGGCTACCAGACCGGCTTCGCCGAGGTGATCCGCCGCGAGGCGGGGATCGCCACCGGCGCGGTGGGGATGATCACCTCGCCCGAGCAGGCCGACACCGTGATCCGCACCGGCCAGGCCGACCTCGTGCTCCTGGCCCGCGAGATGCTCCGCGACCCGCACTTCCCGCTGCGCGCGGCGACGGCGCTCAAGGCCGACGGGCCGTGGCCGAAGCAGTACCTGCGGGCGAGGACCTGAGCCGCGGGGCGGCGCGCGAGCTCCGGGCCCGCGCCAGCAGCGCCAGCAGGCGGTCCACCCCCGCCCGGCCCGGCACCCAGAAGGCCGCGCCGCTCCCGCGCCGGCGCCCGACGCGGACCGAGACGACGGGAACGGGGAAGCGGCGCCGGAAGACCGACTCGTCGGTGACGTCGTCGCCGACGAAGAGCACCCTCTCGAAGCGCCCCCGGCGCACCAGGAGCTCGACGGCGTCCCCCTTGCCCGGGGCGGCCGCCGGCAGCACGTTCAGGGCCATCTTGCCGGGCACGGTCCGGGCGCCGCGCAGGTCCCGCGCCGCCCGGACGGCCGCCCGGCGCGCTCCGGCCGGGTCGGGGGCCCGCCGGAAGTGGATGGTGAGCGTCAGCCCCTTGTCCTCGACCTCGATCCCGCACCTGCCGCCCAGCGCGCCGCGGAGCGCCCTTCGCCAGGACCGGACGCGCGCCCGCCAGGCGGCCGCGGGGAGCGCGCGGCGCCCGTCCTCGACCCCGTGGTTGCCCACCACCCAGCGGAAGCGCACGCCCGCCAGGCGTGGGAGCAGGTCGGCGCGGGCCCGGCCGGAGATCACCGCGCAGGGCCAGTCCGCCGCCACCGCGCGGAGGAGCCGCGCCGTTCCCGGGGTCAGGCCTGCCTCGCCGGGGAAGCGGACGATGGGGGCGAGCGTTCCGTCGAAGTCGAAGGCCAGGAGGGTTCGGCGGGAGGCGAGCTCGCGCAGCACCGGGCGCTGGGACCGGGCGACGAGGTCCTTCACGACCGGGCGTCCTCCCGGCCCCCGTTCTCGCCGCCGAGGCGGGCGGCGAGCCGGTCGCGCTGCCGCAGCCGGGTGGCGTCGAGCAGCATGCGGCCGGCCCAGCGGTAGACGTTGAACTCCGCGACCAGCGTGCGGAGGGCGCGCATGCGCTCCTCCTGCTCCGCGGCCGGCATGGCCAGCGCGGCGGCCATGGCCGCGCTCGCGGCCTCGATGTCGTAGGGGTTCACCTGCAGCGCCTCCCCGAGCTCGCGCGCCGCCCCGGTGAAGCGCGAGAGCAGGAGCACGCCGCGGAGGTCCTCGCGCGCCGCCACGAACTCCTTGGCGACGAGGTTCATGCCGTCGTGGAGGCTCGAGACGTAGCAGAAGTCGGCGGCCCGGTAGGCGCGGAACACGTGCGGCGGATCGTGGTGCGAGCGCAGCAGGACGATGGGCCGGTAGCCGCCCGCGCCGAAGCGCTCGTTGATCCGCGCCGCGATCTTCTCCACCGACTCGTTCAGCTGGCGGTAGCGCTCGATGAGCGTCCGGCTGGGGGCGGCGAGCTGGGCGAACCAGAAGCGGCCGACGTACTCGGGCTTGCGCTCCAGGAGCCGCTCCACGGCGAGAAGGCGCTCCTCGATGCCCTTGGTGTAATCGAGCCGGTCCACCCCGACCCCGAGGAGGGCGTCGGCGGGAAGGCCGAGCTCCTGCCGGAAGGAGGCACGGCAGGCGTCCACCGGCGGCACCGCCGCGAGCCACCTGCTGGGCCACTCGACCGAGATGGGGTAGGGCCGGACCAGCGTCTCGCGGCCGGCCATGACCACCGACTGCCGCTCGCGGTCGATGCGAGACTCGAGGTACCGGTCGATCGACTCCAGGAAGTTGCTGCAGTGGGCCTGGGTGTGGAAGCCGAGGATGGAGGAGCCGAGCAGCCCCTCCAGGATCCGGCGCTCCCAGGGGCAGATGCCGAACCGGTCGGCGCTCGGCCAGGGGATGTGCCAGAAGGTGAGGATGGTGGCGCGCGGGAGTCGCTCCCGGATCATCTGGGGGAGGAGCGCGAAGTGGTAGTCCTGCACCAGGACGATGGGGTCCGGTCCCTGCGCCTCCTGGGACACGACCTCGGCGAAGCGCTGGTTCACGCGCCGGTACTGCTCCCAGTCCCCGGCGCGGAACTCCGGCCGGGCGTGCGCCACGTGGCACAGGGGCCACAGGCCCTCGTTGGAGAAGCCGTAGTAGTACCCGCGCTCCTCCTCGGCCGAGAGCCACACCCGCCGGAGCGTGTACGAGGCCTCTCCGGGGGGCACCAGGAGGCGGTCGTGGCGATCCACCATCTCGCGGTCGCCGGAGCCGCTGCCGTGCGCGATCCAGGTGCCGGAGCAGGCGCGCATGACCGGCTCGAGCGCGCTGACGAGGCCGCTGGCGGGATACACGGCGCGGACCAGGCCGTCCTCGCCGCGCTCGTGGACGTAGGGCTCGCGGTTCGCCACCACCAGCACGCCCTCGCCGTGCAGGTTGCGGCGCAGGACCAGCCGCAGCCGCTCGGCCGACCACCCGCCGCCGCCTCCGAGCGCCTCCTCGGCCGAGAGGCGGGCCATGAGGTCGCGGACGTCGGCCAGGACCGGCCCGAAGGCCCGGCCCGCGGCGCGCGGCGGGCTCGAGCCGCCGCCGAGCGCTCCCGGCAGCAGCCGGCGAAGCTCGGCCGTCCACGAGAGCCAGGAGAACCGGCCGAGGAGGAGCGTGACCACGGCCGCCGCCAGGCCCACCAGCCCGAAGGCGGCGAACATCGCCCGCTGGGTCGTCTGCGTCCGCCGGTCGATGTAGCTCATGTCGTGGACCAGCACCAGGTGCCCCAGCACCTGGCCGGTGCCCCACACCGGCAGCACGCTCACGTGCACCGTGCCGCCCGCGGTGGTCGTGGTCTCGTCCCGGTCGGAGCCCTGAGCCGCCCAGCGCCTGCAGCCCAGCTCCTCCATGAAGGCCGCGGTCCTGGTGACCGGGCGGAAGGCGCTGTCGCAGAGCGCGGCGGCCAGGAGCCGCTCGTCGCGCGTCAGGTCCTCGAGGAGCCTGTGGCCGCGCCGCACGTCGCCGGCGCCGAGGTGGTCCGCCAGCGCCTCGCGCGCCCCGGAGAGCACGAGCCGGGCCCTCGCCTCCAGGTCCTTCGCGGCCCAGGCGCGGGCGCTCCGGGTGGCGACCTCCGCCGCTCCCCAGGCGTTGAGCGCCAGGAACAGGAGGAGCGGCACCAGGTAGCGAAGCGCGGAGCGCATCGTCGACCCGCAGAGGTAGGCCGGGGCGCGGCCCCCGGCAAGCGCTTTCTCGAAAGGACGCCGGCGGCGGCCTACGCCGCCAGGAAGTCGAGCCGCGGGTAGGCCGCGCCCAGGATGGCGTCGGTCTCCGCCGCGGTCCGCCCGAGCCACCGCTCCAGCACCGTGGCGTAGAGGCTCCGGAAGTCGGTGGTGAAGCGCATGTTGCCGTTGTCGAGGTCGGTGAGGTCCGGGTAGGCCCCGTAGAGCCCGCCCTTCACCGCCCTCCCCACGAAGAACGACAGCCCGGCGGTGCCGTGGTCGGTGCCGCCGTTGTTCTCGCGGACGCGGCGCCCGAACTCGCTCCAGGCCATCACCACGACCCGGTCCTGGGCGTTGCCCTGCGAGGTGGAGACGCCGGCGAGGTCGTCGTAGAAGGAGTTCACGGCGCCGCCCAGCGCCCGGAGCAGGTTCGGGTGGTCCACCGCCTGGTTGGCGTGGGTGTCGAAGCCGCCCATGCGGGTGAAGTAGATCTGGGCCGGGATGTCGGCCGCGATCATCCGGGCCACGAGCTTCAGCTGGTTCGCGAGCCCGGTGGAGAGCGCGCCCCCGTTGAGCCGCGTCAGCGGGTAGCCGGCGTCGCCGGGGTAGAGCACCGAAGGCGTGCGCGCCGGGAGCGCGCCGTCGACGCCGAAGCCGTTCTGCGCGTCGAGGAACATCTTCCCGGCGAGCGCCCCTGCCGCGTACCCGGCGGCGGAGGCGGGGTCCGGGGCGGCCGAGCCCACGGCCACGCCGAACGCGGTCTCGAGGAGGGTCGAATCCCAGGGCGCGCCCAGGCGACCGCTGCTGCGGAGCGGGGACGGGTAGACGTAGCCCGAGGCCCCGGTGATCGACACGAAGGACCGGCTCGAGCCGCGGAGCATCACCGGGAGGTCGCTCGTCACCGTGAGGCCGCGCAGGACGTCGCCGGTCGGCGAGAAGGCCTGGTCGGCGAGGCGTCCCAGCCAGCCGGTGCCGTCCGGCGACGCCGCCCCCTGCCCCCAGTAGTCGATGGAGACGAAGTGGGAGAGGTTGGGGCTCTTCATCCCCACGCCGGTGACGAGCGCGAGCCGCCCCCGGGTGTAGAGGTCCACCATGGCGCCGAAGTCGGGGTTCATCCCCACCCCGCTCCCGAGGTCGGCGAGCCCGCTGGCCGGCAGGCCCAGCGTGGGCCGCAGGGTGTCGTAGGCGATCCGGTTCGGCCCGGAGGTCGGCGGCAGGACGTTGAGCCAGTCGTTGCCGCCGTCGACGTCGACGACCACGAGGATGGGGGCGGCGGGACGGGCGATGGGGGGTGCGCCGAGCCCGCCGCGCATGCCTCCGCAGGCCTGGGCGCCAAGGGCGGCGGCGCCGGCGGCGCCGGCACCCTGGAGGAATCGACGTCGGGTGATCATCGCGGGGGCCTCCTGCCGTCAGTACAGCTGCGCGGCGGGCGAGCAGAGCATCTCGTAGGCGAGCTGCCGCACCTTGTTCTGCGTCGCGGCGGAGGCGTCCCAGGCGAAGGCGCCGGGCCAGAGGCCCGCGAGCCAGGCGTCGCGGACGCCCGCGGCGATGGGCGCCGGCTGGATGAGCGCCGCCAGCCGGTCGAAGACGTCCTGCGGCGTGGCCGGCGCCGGCGACGCCGCCGGGAACCAGTCGGCGACGCTGGTGGGGAAGAGGACGTGGGTGACGCCCTGGGAGGTGGCCGTCTCCCCGAGCGCCAGCGCCGCCGCCAGCTTCGTCCGGTAGCGCATGGTGTTCGAGTTCAGCCAGGCCCGGTCCTCCTTCCAGCCGTTCGGGCCGCTCGGGTCGAGGAGCTTCATCCCCGCGAGGTCGAGGTACGGGCTCACGACCAGGGCCCAGGCGGGGAAGCCCCTGGGGCTCGCGCCGTCGGCCTGGGCGAGCGTCATCCCCAGCGACCGGGCCGCCCGCACCACCCAGGAGACCGGGCCCTCGGCGAGGGCGAAGCGGTTCGCCGGGTCGTGGAACCAGCGGCTCTTGAGGAGCGCCTTCATCACCGCGCGCAGGTCGAAGGACTGGGCCTCGACCAGCGAGGCGAGGTCGGCGAGGTCCGCGGCCGTGAAGTCGGCGGTGACGAAGTGCGTGGCCAGGCGCCGCGCCAGGAACTGGGCGCACTGCGGGGCGCGGGAGCTGGCGATGGAGCGGAGCACGTCCTCGCCCTTGGCCATCCCCGGGGGCGGCGCCGCCTCCAGGTCGAAGGTCCGGCCCAGGAAGGTCGCCATCCCGCTCCCGTGCATCGAGGGCAGCGTCGCCCGGGTCTGGAGGTTCCAGGTGGCGACGTCGGGGTTCGTCGACCCGTCGTAGACGCGAAAGTTCCCGCCGCTGGCGACCTTCTGGGGCGGGTTCGCCGGGTTCGAGACGAGCTGGGCCGCGCTCACCGTGAAGCTCCAGCCGGAGAGGGCGCGCGCCAGCTCGGTGATGTCCTGCTGGTTGTACCCGTTGTCGGCGCCGAGCGAGTAGAGCTCCAGGGCCTCGCGGGCGTAGTTCTCGTTGGGCACGCTCGAGCCGCGGGCGTTGTTCAGCACCGAGTCGAGCCAGATGCACATCGCCGGGTCCTTGGAAACCGCGGCGTGCAGGTCGTCGAAGCGGTCCAGGCCGTGTAGCCGGAGGAGCTCGACCTGGCCCAGCATGAGCGCGACGTTGTTCACCTTGTCGTGGCCGGTGGCGAAGAGGTTGTGCCAGAAGAGCGCCATCCGCTCGGCGAAGGCGTGGGGGCTGTACTGCATCCGGAAGGCCCAGCTCGCCTGTCCGCGGGCGAGGTCGTTCCGCCAGGCCTCGCCGCCGTCGACGAGGTACCGGTGCGGCCCCGGCACCGCCGGCACGGTGACGGCGCCGGCGACGCCCGAGGCGGCGTTCCGCTGCGGCTCCGTCACCGGGTCGGCTCGGCTGGCGAGGACCTCGTCGTACAGCGCGCGGTCGATTCCCGTCCCGTCCACCCACGCGTCGACGGCCGCGGCCGGCGGCTGCGTCGCCAGCCCGGCGGCCTCGGCGGGAGAGAGCCCGAAGCCGGCGCGGCGGCCGAGGTGGCGCACGTCCTCCTCGGTCCAGGCGGCGACGGGCGTGAGGTCGGCCATGGCTCCTCCTCAGTCGTTCGGGCCGCCGCGCTCGATCCAGGCGCGGATCGCCTGCACGGTGGCGGCGCAGACGTCGGCGGCGCCGTACGGCATGCGGGCGCCGTAGCCCGAACCGCCGGGCTGGTCCTGCGTGATCTTCTCGAGGACCCAGGAGCGCGCGGGGTCGTAGGGCGCGACCCGCAGCCAGCCGGGCGGCGCGTTCGACGGGACGGCGTTCACGAGGTCCGCCCGGACGTCCCCGGCGGTGCGCCCGGCCCCGGTGGCGAAGGAGAAGTGGCCCGTCGGCGCGGCGCCGGAGTGGCAGGTGCTGCTCCGCGAGCCGCAGCTCCCCTGGAGCGCGGGGAGGATGTCGCCCGAGAACGTCGGCGACGCGGGCGCAACCGGGATGGGGCAGGTCGTCGCCCCGGCGCTTCCCCCGGGGCCGCCGCAGGCGGCGAGCGCCAGCGTCACCGTCGCCATGCGCGTCATCCGCCTCCCGAGCTGCGCGCCTCCCGCGCCGGCCGACCTCGCCGCCCCGGCGCGGCCCGAGCCCAAAGCTAGGCGCGCCTGCGGCGCGCGGCGATGTAGGCCCGTCCGGCCTCGTTGGGTTCGTGCGCCGATGTGCGTGCCGCACGCAGACCGGGGCTCGCGGCACCCCCCGCCCGCGAGCGCCGCCAGGATCGGCCGCACTTGCCGTCACGGAGACGCGGCGTTTACCCCCCGCCGCGGTTAAGGATGGGCGGCGTCGGCCGCGGGCTCGGTCGCGCCGGACGCGGAGGCGGGGAAGGTGACGGTGCCGAAGGAGCGGGTCGATCGGATGCCGGTCCTGTTCCTGGGCCACGGATCGCCCGCGAACGCCATCGAGGACAACGCCTGGAGCCGCGCCTTTCGCGCGCTCGGCCGCGAGCTCCCCCTGCCGCGCGGGGTGCTCGCGGTCTCGGCCCACTGGTACGTGGCCGGCACCTTCCTCACCGGCGGCGGCCGGCCCGAGACCATCCACGACTTCGGCGGCTTCCCGGAGGCGCTCCACCGGGTGGAGTACCCCGCGCCCGGCGACCCGGCGCTGGCGCGCCGCGCGGCGCGCCTCCTCGGCGACCGCGCCGCGCTCCGCGACGACTGGGGGCTCGACCACGGCGCCTGGTCGGTGCTGCGCCACCTCTTCCCGGCCGCCGACGTACCGGTGGTCCAGCTCTCGCTCGACGGCCGCCTCCCGCCGCGCGGCCACCTCGAGATGGGCCGGGCGCTGGCGCCGCTGCGCGACGAGGGCGTGCTCCTGCTCGCGAGCGGCAACCTCACCCACAACCTGCGCCTGGCCTTCCAGGCGGCGGCACACGGCGCCGCCGAGACGCCGGACTGGGCGCGGCGCTTCGACGAGGGCGTGGCCCGCGCCGTCGCCGAGCGGGACCACGACTTCCTCGTCCGGGCGCCGGAGGGCCCCGACGGCCGCGTCGCCCACCCCACGCTCGACCACTACCTGCCGCTCCTCGTCGCCGCCGGCGCCTCCGGCGACGCCGACCCGGTGACCTTTCCCATCACCGGCTTCGACCTCGGCTCGCTCTCGATGCGGGCGGTGCGCTGGGGGTAGAGTCGCCCCGGGATGCCGCGCCACCCCCGCCTGGCCGCGAGCTCGCAGGGGCTCTCCGACCGCGTCTACAGCTCGCTCGCCGAGCGCGCCCGGCGGATGCCCGGGCCCGTCTTCCCGCTCCACGTCGGCGACACCTGGCTCGAGCCGCCGGAGGCGGCGCGCGCCGAGGAGCAGCGGAGCGCCCGCGTGCCGCGGCTCCACAATTACGCGCCGGTGCAGGGGGAACCCGCGCTCCTCGAGGCCATCCGCGCCCGGACGCTGGCGCGCCACGGGGTCGCGCTCGATCCCGAGTGCCTTCAGGTCATGCCCGGCGCCACCACCGGGCTCGCCGTCGTCCTCTCGGCGCTCCTCGAGCCGGGCGACGAGCTCCTCCTCCCCTCGCCCTTCTGGCCGCTCATCCGAGGCATCGCGGCGGCGCGCGGCTGCCGCGCGGTGGAGGTCCCGTTCTTCACGCGCCTCTCCGAGCCCGGCTTCGACCCGGAGGCGGAGCTGGAGCGGCGGGTGACGCCGCGCACCGCGGCCGTGTACCTGAACAGCCCGCACAACCCCACCGGCCGGGTCCTCCCCGACGGCGCCGTCGCCGCGGTGGCGCGGCTGGCCCGGCGACACGACCTCTGGGTGGTCTGCGACGAGGCCTACGAGGACCTCGCCTACGGCGTGCCGCCCCGCCCGGCGTGGCTCCGCGAGGACCTCGCCGGGCGCGCGGTCGCGAGCCACACGGTCTCCAAGGGCTTCGCCCTCGCCGGCGCCCGCGTCGGTTGGGCCCACGGGCCGCCGGAGGCGATGGCCGCGGTCCGGGGCCTGCAGACCCACCTCGCGTACTGGGCCTCGCGCCGCATGCAGCTCGGCGCGGCGGGGGCGCTCGCCGGGGCGGACGCCTGGCAGGCGGAGATGCGGCGCCTCTACGTCGAGGCGGGCCGCGCCGCCGCTCGCGCGGTGGGCGTCCCGGCGCCCGAGGCCGGGACCTTCCTCTTCCTCGACGCCGCGCCCTTCTTCCGTCCCGGCGAGGCGCTCGACGGCTTCCTCGGGCGCTGCCTCGAGGCGGGCGTGCTCCTCACGCCCGGGCCCGCGGCGGGAAAGGACTTCCCCACCTCGGTGCGGCTCTGCTTCACCGCGGTGCCGCCGGCCGACCTCGAGGAGGCGCTCTCGCGGCTCGCGGGCGTCCTCCGCGGACGTTGATCCCCGTCGCGGCGGCGGTTTCGGCCCGCCGCCGGCCGCGGTAGCCTCCAGCCGTGCCCGACACCGCCGAGCGCTGGTCGCGGCGCGGCCCGCTCCTTCTCGCGGCCCTGGCCTTCGCCGTCCACGCCGCCTGCGCCGGGCGCTACGGCGTCGCCCGGGACGAGCTCTACTTCATCGTCTGCGGCCAGCGGCTCGCCGCCGGCTTCGTGGACCAGCCGCCGGGCGTCGCGGTGCTGGCCCGCGCCGCCCACGGCCTCTTCGGAACCTGGGTCCCCGGGCTCCGCCTCCTTCCCTGGCTCGCCTCCGCAGCCACGGTCTGGCTCGCGGGCCGCCTGGCGGCGCGCCTCGGCGCCGGGCCCTTCGGCGCGGCGCTGGCGTCGGCCGGCGCGCTCACCGCTCCGGTGCTCCTCGCGCTCGGCCACTACCTCACCATGAACGCCTTCGAGATCCTGCTGGCCACGGCCCTCGCCCTGGTGCTGGTCCGGCTCGCGCGCGGCGAGGACCCGCGGCTCTTCGTGGCGGCCGGCGCGCTCGCCGGCCTGGCCGCACTCTTCAAGTACACCTCTGCCGTCCTGGCCCTCGCCTGGCTCGCCGGGCTCCTCGCCACCCCGGAGCGCCGCGCCCTGCGGACGCGGTGGGCGCTCGCCGGCGCCGCTGCCGGCCTCCTCGCCGTCCTGCCGAACGCCGCCTGGCAGGCGGCGCACGGCTTTCCCTTCCTCGAGCTCGTCGAGAACGGCCGCCGCCTCAAGAACGCGCCGTTCTCGGCGGGAGGGTTCCTCCGCGCCCTGCTCCTCGACGCGAACCCGCTCGCGGCGCCGCTGTGGGTGGGAGGAATGGCCTGGCTCGCCCTTTCCCGCGCCGCCGGCCCGGCGCGCTTCCTCGGCCTGGGCGCGGCGCTCGACCTCCTCGCCCTCCTCGCCACCGAGGGGAAGAGCTACTACTTCGGGCCGGCGCTCCCGGCGCTCCTCGCCGGCGGGGCCGCCGCCGCCGAGCGGCTCCTCCGGAGGGCGCCGGTCCGCGGCGGCGCGCTGGCGCTGCTCCTCCTCTCGGGCCTCGCGCTGGCGCCGTTCGCCGTGCCGCTGCTCGGGGAGGAGAGGTTCGTCGCCTGGCAGTCGGCGCTGGGCCTGCGGCCTCGCGCGCTCGAGCGCAAGGTCCAGGGCGCGCTCCCCATGGTCTTC
>DATBLK010000381.1:0-2313 GCA_036555405.1 Anaeromyxobacteraceae bacterium | reverse complement strand
GTCGCGCTCGGCGGACGGTCGACGGTCGAGGGGCTGCGCCTGCGCTGCCGCGCCCACAACACGCTGCACGCGGAGGAGACCTTCGGCCGCGCCTACATGGCCCGGTTCCGGCGGCGGCCGGAGTCCCGAACGGGTGAAAGTGCTATCGCCGGCGAGCGCGCACTGAGGGTCACACCGGCGGCGGCGCCCGCCGCCCGGCCGCGCACGGCGTGACGCCGGCGGGGTGGCGCTGCGAACAACCTCGCGAGGGCTCGCCACTTCCCACGGTGCGGACTGCGCCGGCTGACGCCCAGTCTGGCTCGTGAGCCGAACCGGTCACGGGTCTCGGCGTGGCTCGTCCGTCCGGCCGCTCGACTTGTGATGAATCATGAGAGGGGGGCGCTCTAGGGGTCCGGCCGGGTCAGAAGGGGTGGCGCGGCCGCGGCTGTCGCTCCAGCACCAGCTCCGCGACCGGCGCGTCGGCGGCGCGGACGTGGTCCACGAGCCAGGCCATGAGCGCCTCCACCGCCTCGGCCTCGGCGGCCGATCCCCCGCCGCAGCGAACCCGCTCCTTCACCTGCGCCAGGCGGTCGCGGAAATCGCCGTGCGCCGCCCGGTGCTCCTGGTAGCCCGGGTGGCGATGGACCTGCATGAGGCGCTCCTCGGCGTCGAAGTGGATGGCCACCCACGATTCCAGGTACTGCGCCAGCCGCATGAGCTCCGCCGCCGGGCGAGCCCCGCGCAGCGCCTCGGCGAGGAGGTCGCCGCGGTCGAAGAGCTCGCGGTGCTGGTTGTCGATCAGCGCGACGCCGACCGAGAGCTTGGCGTTCCAGGTCCGGGCCATCTCGAGGGTGCCGCGGGGGCGGCGTCGCCGCTCCCGCGAGGCGAGACTGCCCCCGCCGGCCGGGGCCCACCAGTCGCGCAGCCCCGTGACGGGCGGTCGTGGCACGCCGGAACGCCGCGGCTTGCCCGCGCGCCGGGGGCGGGGAGGGCGGTCGCCTGGCGCCCCACCCCCGCGCGGGTTAAACCGGAAGCGATGCGCGTCTACGTCGGGGTCGGCTCCAATCTGGGGGATCGGCACGGCCACCTCGCCGCGGCGGCCGAGCGGCTCCGCGCCTCGCCGGCGGTGGCGCTGGTGCGTGCCTCCCGGGTGTGGGACAACGCGCCCCTGGGCCCCGAGCAGCCGCGATACCTGAACGCCGTCCTGGAGATCGAGAGCGAGCTGCGGCCGGCCGCCATCCACGCGCTCCTGCGTCTGGTCGAGGAAGCCGCCGGGCGCGTGCGCGCCGAGCCCATGGGCCCGCGAACCCTCGACCTCGACCTCCTCCTTTACGGCGACGAGTCCGTCGAGGGCCCGGGGCTGACGGTCCCGCATCCGCGCCTCGTCGAGCGCCGCTTCGTTCTCCAGCCGCTCGCGGAGCTGTGTCCGGACCGCGTCGTTCCCGGGCGCGGCGCCACCGTCGAGGCGCTCCTCCGGGCCTGCCCGGCCCACGACATGCGGCCGGTCGGGCCCTATCCTCTCTAGACCTCGCCTCCTCACGCCCCGCATGCGAACGCCCCGCGCCGCCCTGCTGCTCCTCGTGCCCGCGCTCGCCGGCTGCCCCGAGGGCACGGGCGCCTTCGCGCCGGGCGGCAAGGCCGAGGCCCTCCTGAAGCCGGGGTCCGGCGGCGCGGCGCCGGCCGCGCCCGGGCCGGCCCCGGCCGGGGCCGGCGACGAGGCGCTCCCGGCCGGTCACCCGCAGGTCGGGCAGGGCGCCGACGCCAGCGCGCTCCTCGCCCGGGTCGAGGCGATGAAGAAGGAGATCGCCTCGCGCCCCAAGACCCTCGAGATCCTCGTCGCCTTCGGGAACCTCTACTACGAGAACCAGCGGTACCTCGACGCCATCGACTGGTACCGGCAGGCCGGGGAGCTCGGCGAGCCGGGCTGGAAGCGGTTCCTGGCGCTCCCCGCGGCGGCCCGCGGCGGGAGGCCCTCGGCGGCGGCGCGGGCGGCCTGCGCGCGAACCGCGTCGCGTCAGCACGCCGAGCTCTCGCGCGAGGCGGAGGCGCTTGAGAGGCGAGGCGCGCTCGCCGACGCCGCCTTCTGCTGGCGCCAGGCGCTGCGGCCTGCGCTCGATGCCCGGGCCCGGCGCGGCAACGCCTTCCTCCTCGCCGGGAACCCGGACCAGGCCGCCGCCGAGCACGAGGAGAACCTGCGGCGCGAGCCGGGCTACGCCGACTCGCTCTACTTCCTCGGCGCCATCCTGGCCGCCGACGAGGGTGCGCCGAAGGACAGGCTCGAGCGCGCCCGCGACGCCTTCGGGCGCTACCGGGCCGCGGCCCCGCAGGGCGACA
>DATBLK010000344.1:0-6272 GCA_036555405.1 Anaeromyxobacteraceae bacterium | reverse complement strand
CATGTTCAGTGTCCGGGCGCGGTCGCGGCGTGCGCGGGCTGCTGCGCGGCCGCCGCCGGCGCGGCTCGCGCCGCCGCAGCGGTGAGGCCCGCGAGCGCGGCGAGCTCGAGGAGACCGACGGCGGCCAGCGCCTCGAGCGAGGGGTCGGCGATGACGAGCGCGCCGGTGACGAAGACGTTCAGGAGGGCGGCCGGGAACATCATCTTCCAGCAGAGCTTCTGGATCTGGTCGAAGCGGAAGCGGGGCAGCGTCCAGCGGATGGCGAGCTGGACCCAGGCGAGGAAGAGCGTCTTCCCCAGGAAGCAGGCGGCGCACACCGCGGCGAAGGCCACGGGCTGGAGGTTCGTCCGGAGCCAGCCCTCGAAGAGCACCGGGTGCCAGCCACCGAAGAAGACCGCGGCGGTGACGCCGGAGAGGACCACGATCTCGATGAACTCGGCGAGCATCATCATCCCGAACTTCATCCCCGGGTACTCGACGAAGTAGCCGACGATCTCGCTCTCGCCCTCCGGCAGGTCGAAGGGGGCGCGCTTGGTCTCCGCGAAGGCCGAGGTGAAGAACAGGACCAGCCCGACCGGCTGCAGGAGGACCCCGAGCGCCGGCAGCCAGCCCCAGAGCAGGTCCCCCTGCCGCAGCGACATCACGTCGAGCCGGAGCGTCCCGTAGGCCATCATCGCGCCGACGAGGGAGAGGCCCAGCGAGACCTCGTAGGAGATCATCTGGGAGGAGGCGCGGACGCCGCCCAGGAGCGCGAACTTGTTGTTCGAGGCCCAGCCGGCGAGCGAGGTCCCGTAGACCGCGAGCGAGGCGATGGCGAAGAGGTAGAGGAGGCCGGCGTCCGGGTTCGCGACCTGGAGGGAGACTCGCTGCCCGCCCACCAGCGCCTCCGGTCCCACCGGGACCACGGCGAAGAGGACGAACGCGGGCGCGAAGGAGACGACCGGGGCCAGCTCGTAGAGGAGCCGCGAGCGCAGGGCGGGCTCGATGTTCTCCTTGGTCAGCATCTTCAGGGCGTCGGCGGCGAGGTAGGGCAGGCCCGCCAGGGGGTTCCCGAGGATGCGGATGCGGTTCGGGCCGACGCGGTTCTGCATGAGCGCCGACCACTTCCGCTCGCCGATGGTGAGAAAGGAGGAGCTCACCATGAGGAAGACGACCATCAGGAACAGGAGGTTCGAGGCCGCGGCCCCGTAGGAGGCCGGGAGGCCGGCCTCCACCGCCAGGCCGGCGAGCGCGCCCGCGGCGAGGTAGGCGGCCCAGGCGAAGCCCAGGAGGACGAAGGGGAAGACGACGAGGAAGATCAGCATGCCCGCGAGGCGACGCACGTTCCCCTCCTATCCCTGCCCGCCCGCTGCCGGCTCCCGCTCGCGGTAGCCGGGCAGGCGCCCGTCCACGGTGCCGGCCGGCGGCGGCTCGAGCGCCCGGGCGCGCGGCGCCGGCGGCAGGTCCCAGCGGAAGTCCCCGAGCGCCAGCCCGGATCCGAGGGACTGAAAGACCTCGCGCGCGCTGGTCCAGGCGGTCGGCTGGCCCAGGGCCCGCCCCAGCTCGGCGGCGAGCGCCCAGTGGGGCCGGGCCTCGCCCCTCGGCCCCCAGGCCCGCTCGAAGCGCTGCGCCCGCCCCTCGAAGCTCACGAAGGTTCCGTCGCACTCGGCCGCCGGCGCCGCCGGGAGGAGCACGGTCGCGGCGCGCGCCACCTCGCCCTGGTTCGTCGCCTGGCAGACGAAGGCCTCGAGCCGGGCGAAGACGTGGTTCGCGGTGGCGGACGGGACCTCGGCGCCCACCGCCCAGAGGGCCTTCGCCTTCCCGTCGCCGATGGCCCGGGCCAGGTCCGCCAGCGAGCGGAGGGCCAGCCCCGCGCCCTGCGCGGCCAGCTCCAGCCCCCTGCGGTCGGGGTTCTCGTCGGCGCGCTTCAGGAAGTCGTCCTGCGTCCCGTCGGGGCGGCCTCCGGCGTACACCTCGCCGAGGCCGAGCCCCCGGGCCACGCGGCAGGCGGCGAGGAGGTCCTCGAGGGAGGCGGTGGGCGAGAGCAGGGCCGCGAGCTGGCCGCGCCCGGCGTGGTCGCGGAGCTGCCGCGCCGCCTCGGCCACCGCCTCGGCGCGGCCGGCCTCGCGCCCGCCCTCCCCTCGCCCCAGCCGCGCCCGGAGCAGGCGCCCCTCGTTGAAGGACTTGTAGGTGAGCCGCCCCCCGTCGCACATCCAGTGCGAGTTCACGGCCTCGTTGACGCGCGGCCGGAGCCGGTAGGCGGTCTCGCCCATGAAGTCGAGGTGGACGTTGCAGCCGCGGCTGCAGCCGGTGCAGACGCTGCGAGCCGAGCTCATGAACCAGACCCGCCCCCGGAAGCGGAAGTCGGTGGAGGTGAGCGCGCCCACCGGGCAGATGTCGACGACGTTCCCGGCGTAGGGGTGGTCGAGCGGCTGGCCGGGGAAGGTGACGATGACCGACCGGCTCCCGCGCCGGGCGACGCCGAGCTGCTCCGCCTTGGCCACCTCGCGCATGAAGCGCACGCAGCGGGTGCAGAGGATGCAGCGCTCCTGGTCGAGCGTCACCGTCGGCCCGAGGGAGATGCGCTTCCCCTTCACCTGCTTGGCCATGTCGAGCCGCGACGGCTGGCGGTCGTAGGACATGTAGTAGTCCTGCAGCTTGCACTCGCCGGCCTGGTCGCAGATGGGGCAGTCGACCGGGTGGTTCAGGAGCAGGAACTCGAGCGTGGCGCGCTGCTGGTCCTTCACCCGCGGCGTGTCGGTGCGGACCGCGACCCCCTCGCCGACCGGCGCCTGGCAGGCGGGCTGGAGCTTCCCGCCCGGCGAGTTGGACATCTCCACCAGGCACATCCGGCAGTTCGCCGCCACCGAGAGCTTCTCGTGCCAGCAGTAGTGCGGGATCTCGATGCCGGCCTGGCGCGCGGCCTGGATGACGAGCGTCCCGGGCCTGGCCACGACCTCCCGGCCGTCGACGGTGCAGGTGACGAAGCCGGGGTGCTTCGCGGGCGGCGGGCCCGGCGGCCTGGGGGCCGCCGCCGGGGCGCTGGGCTTCTGCGAGTCGGCCATGGGTCGCTGTCTCCGAAGCTCGGGAGCCGGGCGGGCTACTGCTCGACCTCGCCGCCGATCATGTTGAAGGTGTCGAAGGTGGGGACGAGGTCGGCGAGCAGCGCCCCCTCGAGGACCCGCGGCATCGAGGCCACCATGGGCCAGCCGGGAGCGCGCAGCCCGATCTTGTAGGGCCGGCCGGAGCCGTCGGAGACGAGGTAGAAGCCGAGCTCGCCGTTCGCGGCCTCGGTGTAGCCGTAGACCTCGCCCCGGGGCACCTGGATGCCCTCCATGACGAGCTTGAAGTGGGCCATCACGCCCTCGATGGTCCCGTAGACCAGCGGCTTCGGCGGGAGCACGTAGCGGAAGTCGCGGACGGCGATGTCGCCGGGCTCCATCTTCCGGAGGCACTGGCGCACGATCCGGTCCGACTGCTTCAGCTCCTCGATGCGGACCAGGTAGCGGTCGTAGTTGTCGCCGCCGGCCCCCACCGGAACGTCGAAGTCGAGCCGGTCGTACACCAGATAGGGCGCCGCCTTGCGGACGTCGTAGGGCTCGCCCGAGGCCCGCAGGCAGGGGCCGGTGTAGCCGTAGTCGAGCGCGTCGGCGCGGGACACGGCCGCGACCCCCCGGGTCCGGTCCATGAAGATCCGGTTCCGGGCGAGGAGCGCGTCGATGGTGTCGCGGAGCTCGGCGGTGCGGTCCAGCGTCTGGACCGTCTTCTCCGCCCAGCCCTCGGGGAGGTCGCGGGCCACGCCGCCGACGCGGACGAAGTTCGAGGTGAGCCGGGCGCCGCACAGCTCGGTGAGCCGGTCCCAGAGGTGGTCGCGGGCCTCGACCCCGTAGAGGAAGACCGTCATGGCGCCGAGCTCGAGCCCCATGGCGGACAGCATGGTGAGGTGGTCGCAGATGCGGTGCAGCTCCGAGACCACGACCCGCAGGTACTGCGCCCGATCCGGCACCGAAAGGCCGCAGAGCTTCTCCACCGCCAGCGCGAAGCCGACGTTGTTCATCGTCGCCGACACGTAGTTCAGGCGGTCGGTGTAGGGGAACACCTGGCCCCAGGTGACGTTCTCGCAGCTCTTCTCGAAGCCCCGGTGGAGGTAGCCGATGTCCACCTTCATGCCGCGGATGGTCTCGCCGTCGAGGCGGGTCACGAGCCGGCAGGTGCCGTGCGTCGCCGGGTGGCTGGGCCCGAGGTTGATCACCATCTCCTTGCCGGCGAGGGGCGCGTCCAGGGCGCCGGTGCCGGGGGGCGGCGCGGCCGGGGGCGCCGGGGCGGGGTCGGGGGCGTCGGTCATCGCTCAGGCCTCGCGGGGCCCGGGGCCCGGGCCGCGGAAGAGGTCGGGGACGTCGCGCTCGGGCGTGAGCGGCTGCCGCCCCCGCAGCGGGTAGTCCTTGCGCAGCGGGTGGCCGACGAACTCCTCGTACATGAAGAGCCGCCGGTGGTCGGGGTGGCCCGCGAAGCGGATGCCGTACATGTCCCAGCAGTAGCGCTCGAACCAGTCGGCGCCCCGCCACACCCCGGTGACGGAGGGAACGACGGCGTCGCCCTCCGGGACCTTCACCCGCAGTCGGACGCGGTGGTTCCGGGAGGGCGCGTAGAGGGCGTAGACCACCTCGAAGCGCGGCTCCTCGCCGAGGTAGTCCACCGCGGTGAGGTAGGGGGCGAGGCGGAAGTCGAGCGCCGGGTCCTCCTTCAGGTACCGGCAGACCTCGGCGATGCGCTCCTTCCTGACGAAGACCACGTCGTCGCCGCCGGGCCCGGCGTAGGGGTCGTAGGCGTCCCCCGGGAACCGAACCACCAGCGCCTCGACGACGGCCTTGGACAAGGGCCCTCCCCTCACCCGGCCTTCGCCGGCAGGCGGTCGACGAGCTTGTGCGGCTGGGCCTGGACCTTCTTCTGGAGGAGCATGAGGCCGTCGAGCACCTGCTCCGGGCGCGGCGGGCAGCCGGGGATGTAGACGTCCACCGGGATGATGCGGTCGATGCCCTGCACCGTGGCGTAGTTGTCGTAGAAGCCGCCGGAGGAGGCGCAGACCCCGAAGGCCACCACCCACTTCGGCTCGGCCATCTGCTCGTAGATGCGCCGCAGCACCGGCGCCTGCTTGCAGTTCACGGTGCCGACGACCAGGAGCATGTCGGCCTGGCGCGGCGAGAAGCGCGGGACCTCGGCGCCGAAGCGGGCGATGTCGTAGCGCGCCGAGGCGACGCTCATGTACTCCATGCCGCAGCAGGCGGTGACGAAGGGGTACTGCCACAGCGAGTTCTTCCGCGCCCAGCCCAGCCCCTTCGAGACCATGCGCTCGAGGAAGCTCGCGGCCTCCTCGCGGCGGGTGGTGACGGCGGGCACGACGTCGGTCGAGGTCGGCATCGGCTCACTCCCAGTCGAGAGCGCCCTTCTTCCACACGTAGGCCAGGCCGGCGGCGAGGGTGGCGGCGAAGACGCCCATGGTGGCGAACCCGGCCCAGCCCAGCTCCCTCACCTGCACCGCCCAGGGGTAGATGAAGACCGCCTCGACGTCGAAGACCACGAAGAGGAGCGCGATGACGTAGAACTTCACCCCGAAGCGCTCCCGGGCGTCGCCCACCGGCTCGGAGCCGCACTCGAACGGGCCCGCCTTCACCCGGGAGGGGCGCCGCGGGCCGAGCAGGGCCGCCAGGCCCACCAGGACGAGCCCCAGACCGATGGCCAGGCCGAAGACCAGCGCCAGCGGGAAGTAGCTCTGGAGTGGCGTCATTGGATCGCCGTCGGAGGGAGCCCTGCAGCGGGATACGGGGCCCCTGTCTCCCCGTTCTGGCGGTTTTTGTCAAATAGAAATCGACGCTTGACAACTGTACCCCGACTGGTCTACACGCTGCGCCTCTCCGGACTTATCCCTCACTGGAGGTCCCCGCATGGGTTTCGAGTTCGCCGCCGTCGCCGCCTTCGCGGCCATGGCCGTCGGGTTCGGCGTGGGCGGCCTCACCATCGGTCGGATCCTGCGGCCGCACTTCCCCGAGACCGACAAGGCCATCACCTACGAGTGCGGGGAGCTGCCCATCGGCGGCGCCTGGTTCAACTTCAACCCGCGCTTCTACCTCATCGCCCTGGTCTTCGTGATCTTCGAGGTGGAGATCGCCCTCACCTTTCCGGTGGTGGCGGTATACAAGGACTGGGTCGCCCGGAGCCTGACGCTGGGCCTGGTGGCGCTGGTCGAGCTCCTCCTCTTCACCGCGATCCTGGTCCTCGGCCTGGCGTGGGTCTGG
>DATBLK010000331.1:0-10558 GCA_036555405.1 Anaeromyxobacteraceae bacterium | reverse complement strand
CACCGACATCTTCTTCTGCTGGTGGGTGATGTTCATGGCCTCGCCCGACTCGCCCATGCCGTAGCCCTTGATGGTCTTGGCCAGGATGACGGTGGGCTCGCCCTGGTGGTTCGAGGCGGCGTGGTAGGCGGCGTAGACCTTGAAGGGATCGTGGCCCCCGCGGTTCAGGTTCCAGATGTCGTCGTCCGAGTAGTCGGCCACCATCTGCCGGAGCTCGGGCGTGTTGAAGAAGTGCTGGCGGACGTAGGCGCCGTTCTTCGACCGGTAGGTCTGGTAGTCGCCGTCCACCGCCTCCATCATCCGGCGCTCCAGCGCCCCGGTCTTGTCGCGCGCCAGCAGCGGGTCCCAGTGCCGGCCCCAGACCACCTTGACGACGTTCCAGCCGGCGCCGCGGAACTCGCTCTCCAGCTCCTGGATGATCTTCCCGTTGCCGCGCACCGGCCCGTCGAGCCGCTGCAGGTTGCAGTTCACGACGAAGATGAGGTTGTCGAGCCGCTCGCGGCCGGCCATCCCGATGGCGCCCATGGCCTCGGGCTCGTCCATCTCGCCGTCGCCGGCCATGCACCACACCTTGCGCCCCTCGGTGTCGGCGAGCCCCCGGTCGCGCAGGTAGCGCATGAAGCGCGCCTGGTAGATGGCCATCAGCGGCCCGAGCCCCATCGACACGGTGGGGAACTGCCAGAAGTCGGGCATGAGCCAGGGATGCGGGTAGCTGGAGAGCCCCTTGCCGTCCACCTCCTGCCGGAAGTTGTCGAGCTGCTCCTCGGTGACCAGCCCGAGGAGGTAGGACCGCGCGTAGATGCCGGGCGCGGAGTGGCCCTGGATGAGCAGGAGGTCGCCGCCGCGCCCCTCGGCGGCGGCGCGCCAGAAGTGGTTGTAGCCGATGTCGTAGAGCATGGCCGCCGAGGCGAAGCTGGCGATGTGGCCCCCGACGTTGGTGCGGCGGTTCGCCCGCACGACCATCGCCATGGCGTTCCAGCGTACGAAGTGGCGGATGCGCTGCTCGAGCTCGAAGTCGCCGGGGAGGGGCGCCTGCTTCTCCACCGGGATGCTGTTCAGGTAGGCGGTGTTGGCGGAGAACGGCAGGTAGGCGCCGGAGCGGCGCGCCCGGTCGATGAGCTGCTCGATGAGGAAGTGGGCGCGGTGCGGCCCCTCGCGCTCGAGCACGCCCGCCAGGGCCTCCAGCCACTCGCGCGTCTCCTGCGGGTCGATATCGGCGGGCTTCTCCATGCGTGACTCCTGTAACGCGCCGGGCGCGCCGCGGCCAGTACCAGTCCCGGTGGCTCGCCCCCCGCGGTCCGGCCCCGAGCGGCGCGCCCGGCGCGCCGGAGCCGGGCGCGGGCGGCGGTTGACCGCACCGGGCCGTTTCGCTACACGGGACGCTTGACCATGCGCCTTCCGGCACGATACAAGGCCGCGCTCGCGGCGGCGGCGCTCGTCGCGGCGGGGGCCGCGGGCGCCGGGAAGGTGGCCGGGGCCACGCTCCCCGACGACGCCCGGCAGGTGGAGCCGGGCCGGTACCGCGTCGAGAGGAGCTACGAGGACGCGCTCAAGTTCTTCAGGTCGGTCTACCCGCCGGGGCGTTTCCCGCGGAAGCCGATCGCGAACCAGCCCGGCATCCGGGCGGTGCACATCCAGAACCCGGAGCCGCGCCCCGGGACCTGGGAGGGACTCAACGTCTACGAGCTCCGGGGCGAGACGCGGGTGTTCGTCCTGGTCGCGCCGGCGAAGGGCGCGCCCCGGGCCAGGTGAAAGGAGACCTTGGGGGATCGTCTAACGGCAGGACGCCAGACTCTGGATCTGGCTATCTAGGTTCGAATCCTAGTCCCCCAGCCACCACCCCTCGCGCGTTGACATCCCGTTGGACCGCGCGTATCAGGAGGAGGAAAGTGGCCCCTTCGTCTAGCGGTTAGGACGTCGGCCTCTCACGCCGAAAACATGGGTTCAAGTCCCGTAGGGGTCACCAGTCGTGCCCCGCCATCTGTGAGAGATGGCGGGGCTTTTTCTTGGGCGAACCGCAGGGTGTAACCCCGGTGTACCCCAGGGCCTGGGTTACACCCGCTCAGCCTTAGGTGACGTTTCCTAGAGTACGAAACCGTCCAGCTTCCGGGGGTACGTCACGTCACAACCCGGTTGCAGCGGATGCGGCCCAGGGTTGGGGGGCAGGTCACCAGCAGTCAAATTCGGGAACGGTTCTCAAGAGGCCATATCGTCGCCCTAGAGTGCCTTCCCGTTGATGACCTGGATTTCCAGGGAGAGCACATCAAGGTCATGAACGCAGCCGAGGTTGACCCGATAGTCCCCCGGCCTTGCAGGTCCTTGGTAGTCGGGTGGCACGGACGCAACCGTGTTGAACGGAGATATGCCGCAGGTGCGGCAGAAGAAGTGGTTCACGTCCTTGTCCCCAAACTGGTACAGGGCCAGGTGCTCTTTACCTTCCACCTCGACATCCGATGGGCGGAAGTAGTTCGAGGACATGACCGTCCCCTTGCGGATGCAGATGGAGCAGTTGCATCTTCGGCCGCTCGTGATCTCCTCGCAAGTGAACGCAAAACGGACGGCACCACAATGGCAGCTGGCGCTGTAGGTTCTCGGTGTTGTCATGTTCGTTCCTGACCAGCCGCTGGCGCCCGCGATAGTGCACGCCATGATGCCCGATTCGTGCCGGAGAACCGAGGCGGCGGCGTTCCCGCATGGGCTACGCTGGGCCTCATGGACCTCTACTACGGACGGGTGTCGGGCAACTCGGCGCGGTCGGTGTTCGGGCTCTGCGAAGCGGGCGCGCAGTTCACCGCGCGGCTGCTCGACACGCGCAGCGGCGAGAACCGCGCCGCCGACTACCTGGCGGTGAACCCGATGGGGAAGATCCCCGCGCTCGCCGACGGCGGGTTCCGCCTCTGGGAGTCGAACGCGATCAACTGGTACGCCGCCGAGAAGCACCCGGCGGCGGGCCTGCTCCCCGCAACGATCGAGGGGCGCGCCGGGGTGCAGCGCTGGCTCTTCTTCCAGGCTGCCCACGTGACGCCGGCGTGCGTGCCCCTGTTCCGCGCCACCAACCGGCGGGTGCAGGAGTTCTGGCAGACCAGTGGCGACCGGCAGGCGGCCGAGGCGGCGCGAAAGGAGCTGGCGCGCTGGCTCCCGGTGCTCGAGAGCGCGCTCGTCGGCCGCGCCTGGCTCGAGGGCGCGTTCTCCCTCGCCGACGTCGCCCACGCGCCGCACCTGTGGATGATCGTCGAGGGCGGCTTCGACCTCGCGCCCTATCCCGGGGTTCGCGCCTGGCTGGAGCGGGTGCTCGCGCGGCCGGCGTGGCGCAAGGCCGCGGAGCTGGTCTTCGGGAGCTGACGTCGCTCGTCCAGCATCGACGCCGCCCGCACCCGCCGGCCGGCTAGCGCCCCGCGGTGATCTCGACGCGCCGGTTCAGGGCCCGCCCGGCGGGCGTGTCGTTGCTCTCCAGCGGCTGGTCCGGCCCCATCCCCTCGGCTGCGATTCGCCCGGGGTCGCCCCTGGCGAGCTCGAGGATGCGCGCCTTCACCGAGCCGGCCCGGTCGAGCGAGAGCTTCTTGTTCGTCTCGGCGCTCCCGGTGGAGTCGGTGTGCCCCACGATGCGGAGCTTCGCGGCCGGCTTCGCCCGGAGTAGCTCCGCCATGGCGGCGAGGACCGGTGCGTCGGGGTTCTTGATGGCGGCAGAGCCGACGTCGAAGGAGAGCTCGTAGGTGACGATGTCGCCGCAGCGCTCCAGCTCGTCGGCGTAGGGGAAGCTCACCGGGCCGCCGCCGTCGGCGGAGGTGCGGGTGATGCCGTCGGGCCGGCTCTCCTCGCCGTACCACCGGCCCGAGAGCGGGGAGAGCTTCCCGGTGTTGGGGGCGAGGAAGGTGCTCCGGGCGCAGGGTTCGGAGGTGGCGGAGAGGGTCGTGAACGTCGTGAAGACGACGTGGTCGCCGAGGAACGCGCCGCGGATGTGGCACTGCGAGACGCCGGGCTGGTCGCACTGGCCCTGGTATGCGCACTCGTGCTTGCAGCGGCCCGAGATGACGCTGCCGGCCTGGCGCATCTTGCCGTAGAAGCCCGCCTGCATCGCCTCCCACTTCCCGGTCAGGTTGAGCGGCGGCGGGGCCTTCGGGGCGGCCTTCCCCTTCGGCGGAGCCGCGACCGCAGGCAGGGCGGAGCAGGCGGCGGCGAGCGCAAGGGCGAGCGGTTTCCGCATGTGACACCTCCGGGTCGTGACCTCGCCGGGCGTGACCTGCACGGACGGCGAATGGGCTTGTCGGTGAAGTCCACCGAAACGCGGGCCCCGCGTCCATCGGAATCTCTGGCTCGCGCCTGACGCGGCGCGGCATGGCCCCTTCCGCCCGGGCCGCGGTCACGCCGCGTAGAGGGCGCCGGTGCCGGCCGCTGACCCGGACCCTGGGTCGCGCACACCCCTCGAGGCGCGTCGTCCCCACCCGGTCTGCGCCCGGCCAAGCCCCCGAGTACTCGGGGCATCGAGCCGGCCGAGGCCGGTCCCGCCGCGGGTCCGCGGTCTGCAATCGGCCCTCGCGGCCCGGAGGGTCCGGACGATGAAGACCATGACGCTGGCGGGGAAGGTGAGGCTGCTCGCGGTGCTGGCGCTGGCGTCCCTGGCGACGGTCGGCGCCGGCGGCCACGTCGCCTCCACCGCGCTCGTGAACGTCATCGACGAGTACGCCGACGTCGACGTGCCGGTGCTGCGCGGCCTCTCCGAGCTCTCCATCGCCGTCGGCCGCGCCACCGGCGGGGCATCGGCGCTCGAGAACGGCTCGCTCGAGGCGGACGTCCACCGGGCATCCACCTCCCTCGTCGAGGCCCAGGTGCGCGAGGCCGCCGAGGCGGCGCGCGGGCTCGAGGCACACCGGGGCGGCGGCGCGGTCCGGGCCCGGGCCAAGGTCGGCCCGCTGCTCGCCGCCTGGACGGCGGACCTGCGCGGACTCCTCGACCTCGCCGGGCAGCGCGCCGCCGCGGCGGGCCGCTTCGCCGAGCAGGCGGCCATCCAGGTGAAGGTCACCGCGCAGTTCGACGCCTTGCGCCGCGACGCCCAGGCGCTCCTCGAGGTCCTCGACGAGTCGGAGGCGGCGTCGCTGAAGGCCACCGACGCCACCCGCGTCCGGGCCCGCTCCACCGCACGGACCGCCAACCTCACGCTGGGCGCGGTGTTCCTCCTCGCCGCCGCCCTCCTCGCCGCCATCGGGTACCTGCTGGCGCGCGGCGTCGGCCGGACGCTGGCCGCGCTCCGCACCGAGTCCCGGCGGCTCGCCGACGCGGTGGCCGAGGGCCGGCTCTCGGTCCGCGCCGAGGCGGCCGCCGTGGACCCGGAGTTCCGCCCCATCCTCGAGGGCATGAACCGGACGATGGACGCGTTCGTCCGGCCCATGAAGCTCACCAGCGAGTACGTGGAGCGCATCTCGCGCGGGGACATCCCGCCGCCGGTCGCCGACGAGTACCTCGGCGACTTCCGGAGCGTGAAGGAGTCGCTGAACCGCTGCATCGACTCGATCGCCGCCCAGGTCCGCGAGGTGGGCGTGGTCATCGACGGCGCCGCCGCCGGCGACCTCTCGCGGCGCGCCGACGCGGAGAGCCAGCAGGGCGTGTGGCGCAAGATCCTCCGCGGGGTGAACGACACCCTCCAGGCCCTGGCCGCGCCCATCCAGGAGGCCTCCCAGGTGCTGGAGCGCGTGGCGGCCCGCGACCTCACCGCGCGCGTCGAGGGCGCCTACCGCGGCGACCATGCCAAGATCAAGGAAGCCATCAACGGCGCCGCCTCCGCCCTCCGCGGCGCCATCGCCCAGGTGGCGGAGGCCGCCGAGCAGATGGCCGGTGCGGCGACGCACATCGCCTCGTCGAGCCAGGTGGTCGCGGCCGGGGCCAGCCAGCAGGCCGCCAGCCTGGAGATCACCCGGAAGTCGCTGGAGTCGATGGCAGCGATGACGCGGCAGGCGTCGGGAAGCGCCCAGCAGGCCGACGGGCTCGCCGGGGTCACCCGGGGCGCGGCCCAGGACGGCGCCGCCGCCACCGAGCAGATGACGCGCTCCATGGCGCTGGTCCGCGAGGCGGCCGGCGGGACGAGCCAGATCATCCGCGACATCTCGGAGATCGCCTTTCAGACCAACCTGCTGGCGCTCAACGCCGCGGTGGAGGCGGCACGCGCCGGCGAGGCCGGCCGGGGCTTCGCCGTCGTCGCCGAGGAGGTTCGCTCCCTGGCGCTCCGCGCCAAGGAGGCGGCGGTGAAGACCGAGGAGCTCATCAAGCGCTCGGTCCAGCTCGCCGGCGAGGGGGAGACCACCAGCCAGCAGGCCGGCGCCAAGCTCGGCGAGATCGTGGGGGCCGCCGCCAAGGTCTCGGACATCGTGGGCGAGATCGCGTCCCGCTCCAAGGAGCAGGCGCGCGGCATCGAGCAGGTCCTCCACGCGGTGTCGGAGATGGACAGCGTCACCCAGCGGAACGCCGCCAGCTCCCAGGAGTCGAACTCGGCCGCCCAGGAGCTCTCGGCGGAGGCGGCGAAGCTGGCGCGGATGGTCGCCACCTTCCGCATCGGCGGCAGCCGCGCGCCGCACCCGCAACCTGCCGGGGCCCCCTCCCCCGAATCCGCCCCGGCCCCGGGCCGCTCGCGCCCCAACGGCCAGGCGCCGCGGGGACCGGGCGAGTCGCCCTCGTTCCAGGACTTCTAGCAGCCACCCGCTCGACCCGGAGGTTTCCGTGAAGACCGCCATCGCCGCCGCCGCCCTCGCCGCCCTGCTCCCCGCCGCGCCCCTCGCCGAGGAGCGCGCCACCACCAAGGAGGCCGAGGGGCTGGTGAAGAACGCCGTCGGGTTCCTGAAGAAGGAAGGGAAGCCGAAGGCCTTCGCCGCCTTCGACGACCCCAGGGGCCCGTTCACCTACCGCGACCTCTACATCATGGTCTACGACTATGACGGTAAGTGCGTGTCGCACGGCCAGAAGAAAGACCGGATCGGCAAGAGCCTCATCGCCGACAAGGACCCCGACGGCAAGCCGTTCGTCCGCGAGCGCGTCGCCCTGGTGAAGGCGCAGGGCAAGGCGTGGCAGGAGTACAAGTTCATGAACCCGGCGACCAAGAAGGTGGAGCAGAAGGTCGCCTACTGCGAGGGCGTCGAGGGCGTCATCGTCTGCAGCGGCGCCTACAAGCCGTGACCGCCGCCGACCCGGTGGACACCCTCTCCCCAGGAGCGGGAGAGGGCTGGTGAGGGGGCGGCCCTCTACGCTCCCCACGGCGCCGTGAGCCCGCCCGTCGCCTCGAGCCAGTCGGCGATCCGGTCCGACGCCGCGGCCACGTCGCCGTCGGAGACGTCCACCTCCAGCCAGGGGAGCGCCGACGACCGGACGAGCTCCCGGAAGAGCTCCTGCTCCCGGATGAAGGGGCCGAGGTCGTCGTACTGCTGCGGGTTGCCGGAGACGCGGAGCCGCTCCGCGCGGGCCGCCTCGAAGGAATCGTCCCGCCGGGTGCAGAGCACGTGGCGGAAACCGAGCGGCCGCAGCCGGCCCTCGAGCCAGCGGAGGTCGGGATCGCGCCGACCCGCCTGGCGCTGGAAGACGCGCGTCGAGACGTGGAAGCGGTCCACGATCCACGAGTAGTAAGGCAGGAGCTCGAAGAGCCTCGCCCAGGTGGCATAGGTCTCCATCGCCCGGCCCTCCTCCTCCGGGGCGTAGTTCACGAGCCCGCGGCCCCAGGGGACGTTGGTGAAGGCGCACCATTCGGCCGAGACGAGCGGCGAGTGGTAGCGGTAGCGCCGCGGCCCGACCACCCGGGGGTGCTCGTTCAGCGCGAAGGCGATCTCGGTCTTGAGCGTGAGGCGCGTGCCCTCGAGGATCACCTTGGGGCAGAGCTTCCTGGGCATCGGTTCCTCCCGGCCGGGCGGGAGCGTCGCCGGGCCCGGGGCACCCGGATGGGCGCCCGGCCGCGGTGACGCGCCCATGACGTCAGGCGTGCATACCACGTGCGTGCGCGCCCTCATCGTGCAGGGGAAGTCGCCGACCACCTACTGGAGCTACGAGCACAGCCTGCCCTTCGTGCGGCGGGAGGCGGCGCTGCCGCCGCTGGGCGCGGCGACGCTGGCGGCGCTCCTTCCCCGGGAGTGGGAGCCGCAGATCGTCGACCTCAACGTCGAGCCGCTGCGCGACGAGGCCCTCGGCCGGGCCGACGCGGTGCTGGTCAGCGGCATGCTGGCCCAGGCCCCGTCGATGAGGCAGGTGCTGGCCCGTGCCCGCCGCCTCGGCCGCCGCACCGTGGTCGGCGGTCCCGGCCCCACCACCTCCCCCGAGCTCTTCGCCGAGGCCGACCACCTCTTCTTCGGCGAGGCCGAGGGGCGAACCGACCTGCTGGTGCGCGCCCTGGAGGGGCGCGAGGCGGACGCGCCGCGCATCCTCTCGCCGCCCGGCGGCGAGCGGCCCGACATGCGCAGCGCCGTGGTCCCGCGCTTCGACCTCCTCGACCTGAGGCGCTACGCCTCGCTCTCCTTGCAGTACTCGCGGGGCTGCCCCTTCCAGTGCGAGTTCTGCGACATCATCGAGATCTACGGCCGCGTACCCCGCATGAAGTCCCCGGAGCAGGTTCTCGCCGAGCTCGACGAGCTGCTCCGCCTCGGCGGTCACGGGCCGCTGTTCTTCGTCGACGACAACTTCATCGGCAACCGCCGCGCCGTGGCGAAGCTCCTCCCCCACCTCTCCCGCTGGCAGCGGGAGCACGGCCGGCCCTTCGACCTCTACACCGAGGCCAGCGTCAACCTGGCCGCCGAGCCGGCGCTGGTGTCGGCGATGGTGGAGGCCGGCTTCTCCGCCGTGTTCCTGGGGATCGAGACGCCCTCGGAGACCTCGCTGACCGGGGCTGGCAAGACGCAGAATCTCGTGCTCGACCAGGGCGAGGCGGTGCGGCGGCTCACCCAGGCCGGCCTCGAGGTCTTCGCCGGCTTCATCGTCGGCTTCGACGGCGACGGGCCCGACATCTTCGACCGCCAGATCGACTTCATCTCCAGCCTCCCCATCCCTCGCGCCATGGTGGGCCTGCTCACGGCCCTCCCCGGCACGGCGCTGTGGCGGCGGCTGGAGCGGGAGGACCGGCTCCGCGGCGAGACCAGCGGCGACCAGTTCGAGCGGCCCAACTTCCGGACCACCCTCGACGACGAGACGCTCCTCCGCGGCTACCGCCGCGTGCTCCAGGAGCTCTACTCCGCCGACAACTACTACCGCCGCTGCCAGCTCCACGTCGACCAGGTGGCGACTCCCCGGGGCCCGCAGCGAGAGGGCTCGCTGGCGGCGCTGGCACGGGCGGTGGTGGGCATCGGGCTCCGCGGCCGGCGGCGCCGACACTTCTGGAGCCTGGTGGCCCACTCGCTGGCGCGCGGGCCGGCGGCGGCGGCGCGCGCCGTGAGCCTGGCGGTGATGGGCGAGCACCTCATCCGCTACACCGAGGAGGTCGTCCTCCCGCGGCTCGACCGGGCGCTGGCGGAGATTCCGCGCCAGCGCGAGGCCGCCCCCGCGGCGGCGGCGCCCGGCACCTGGAATGCGGAGCCGGGCGAGCCGCTGCCTGCCTGACGCGGTCCCGCCTCACAGGGCGAAGATGACGCAGGTCTCGGTCCCGTGGGCGTAGAGCTTGCCGTCGGCGTCGTAGAGGCGTCCCTCGGAGGTGGCGAGGGTGCGCCCGACGTGGATCACCTTGCCCTCGGCGCGGAGCGGCCCGCGACCGGCGAGAACCGGCCGGACCAGGCTCACCTTGAACTCCGCGGTCGTGTACCCCTGGCCGGCCGCCAGGGTGGAGTGCACCGCGCAGGACATCGCCGAGTCGAGGAGCGTCGCCGACCAGCCGCCGTGCACCGTGCCCATGGGGTTCGCGTGGCCGGCCGCGGGCATGCCCTGGAAGACGGCGCGGCCCTGCTCCACCTCGACGAGCTGGAAGGCGAGCGTGTCCGAGATGGGGGCGCGCGGATGCCGGCCCTCGGCGACGCCCCGGAGGAACTCGAGGCCGCTCTGCGCTCGGACCGTCTCCACCGGAACGACGCCCACGCCGGTGGAGCGCTCCAGCGCCCGGCGCATGGCCTCCGCCCATTCGCTCGCGCTCATCGGCCCTGCCTCCCCGGCCCGGGCTAGCGCGCCCGGGCCAGCAGCACGTCGTAGCTCTGCGCGATCTTCGTCGCCAGGATGAGCAGCTCGCCCACCGCCGCGCCGTCGACGAGCTGGCCCCGCCCGTTGTCGGCGTAGAGGACGTTCACCACCTGGCCGCGCGCCAGGATGGGCATGGCGAAGGAGTTGCGGGGCGCCCCGCCTCCCAGGGCGCGCAGGAAGCGGACGTTGGCCGGCGTCTTCTGCAGCGGCCCGAGGAAGTGGGCCTTGTTCGCCACCACCATCTGGACCACGCCCGGCTGGTCCGCGGGAACCAGCACCTTCGCCACCACCTGCGGCGTGAGGCCGTCGCCGAGCCCCTCCCATCCGCTGGCCACGGGGCCGCGGACCGTGAGCAGCACCGCCCGCCGGAAGCGCGAGCGGGCGCAGCGCAGCACGATCCGGGCGATGGCCTCGCGGTCCTGCACGCCGTCGA
>DATBLK010000248.1:0-4138 GCA_036555405.1 Anaeromyxobacteraceae bacterium | reverse complement strand
CCGGACAACGTGCCTGCATCCCCGCCTCCTGGGCGGTGGTTTTTCGTATAGGCATTATGTCCTTCCAGGAGAGAGTATGAAGAAGCCACGCAGCGGCGCCGAGATCCGCCAATCGTTTATCGATTTCTTTGTCGACCGGGGACACATCTTCGTCCCTTCCTCTTCGCTCGTCCCGGGGGGCGACCAGACCCTGCTGTTCACCAACGCCGGGATGGTGCAGTTCAAGGACGTCTTCACCGGCCGGGAGAAGCGCGACTACCGCCGGGCCACCTCCGCCCAGAAGTGCGTCCGCGCCGGGGGCAAGCACAACGACCTCGAGAACGTGGGCTTCACCGCCCGCCACCACACCTTCTTCGAGATGCTGGGGAACTTCTCCTTCGGCGACTACTTCAAGGAGGACGCCGTCGCCTGGGGCTGGGAGTTCGTGACCAGCCCGCGCTGGCTCGCCCTTCCGGCCGAGCGCCTCGCCGCCACCGTCTTCGCCGGCGAGGGGACGCTCCCGTGGGACGAGGAGGCCCAGGCGCTCTGGAGGCGCCAGGGCCTGCCCGAGTCCCGGATCCACCGGCTCGGCGCCAAGGACAACTTCTGGGCCATGGGGGACACCGGACCCTGCGGCCCCTGCTCCGAGATCCACTTCTTCCAGGGCGACGACATCCGCTGCGCCGAGGAGGCGGCGGGCCGGCGCTGCCTGGGCGTGGCCTGCGACTGCGACCGCTGGCTCGAGATCTGGAACCTGGTCTTCATGCAGTTCGAGCGCAGCGCCGAGGGCGGCCTCACGCCGCTCCCCCGGCCCTCGATCGACACCGGCGCCGGCCTGGAGCGCATGGCGGCGGTGGCCCAGGGGAAGCGCTCCAACTACGACACCGACCTCTTCCGGCGGATCATCGGCGCCATCGAGCGGCTGGCCGGGAAGGGCTACGGGAAGGACCCGGACGACGACGTCTCCATGCGGGTCATCGCCGACCACGGCCGCGCCACCGCCTTTCTCGTCGGCGACGGCGTCACCCCGGCCAACGAGGGCCGCGGCTACGTGCTCCGGCGCATCATGCGGCGGGCCATCCGCCACGGGAGGCGGCTCGGGCTGGAGCGCGCCTTCCTCGCGACGGTCTGCGGCGCAGTGGTGGACGAGATGGGCGACGCCTACCCGGAGACGCGCCAGAACCGCGCCTTCGTGGAGAAGGTGGCCGAGGCGGAGGAGGAGGGCTTTCGCCGCACCCTCGACAAGGGGCTCGCCATCCTCGAGGCCGAGGTGGCGCGCCTCGGGGCGGCGCGCGAGCGGGTGGTCCCGGGACGGGTGGCCTTCCAGCTCTACGACACCTTCGGCTTCCCGCTCGACCTCACGCGCGTCATCGCCGCCGAGCGGGGCCTGTCGGTCGACGAGCCGGGCTTCGACCGCCACATGGCCGAGCAGCGCGACCGCTCGGAGTGGAAAGGGTCGGGCGAGGCGGCGGTGGCCGACGTCCACCGGCAGATCGCGGCCGAGGTCGGGGAGACGAAGTTCCTGGGCTATGACACCGCCTCGGCGAGCGCCGAGGTGAAGGCCATCGTCGCCAACGGCGCCCGCGCCGCCCGCGCCGGCAAGGGCGACCGGGTGGAGCTGGTGGCCGCGGCCACGCCCTTCTACGGCGAGTCGGGCGGGCAGGTGGGCGACGTGGGCGAGATCCGCGGGCCGCGCGGCCGGGTGGCGGTGCGCGACGCCCAGCGGCCCGTTCCCGGGCTGGTCGTGCACGCCGGCGAGGTCGTCGAGGGGGAGATCGCCGTCGGCGACGTGGCCGACTTCGAGGTCGACGACGCCCGCCGCGACCTCGTCCGGGCCAACCACTCGGCCACCCACCTCCTCCACCACGCCCTGCGGGCCCGGCTCGGCGAGCACGTGAAGCAGGCCGGCTCGGTGGTGGCCCCCGACTACCTGCGCCTCGACTTCTCCCACTTCCAGCCGCTGGGCGCGGACGAGCTGCGCGCCGTGGAGCGGGACGTGAACGAGATGGTGCGGCGCAACGAGGCCGCGGAGACCGCGGTCCTGGAGCTGGAGGAGGCGCGGAAGTCGGGCGCCATGATGATCTTCGGCGAGAAGTACGGCGACCGGGTGCGAGTGGTCCGCATCGGCCCCTCCCGGGAGCTCTGCGGCGGCACCCACGTGCGCCGCTCCGGCGACATCGCCTTCTTCAAGATCGAGAGCGAGGAGTCGATCGCCGCCGGGGTGCGCCGCATCGTGGCGCGCACCGGGCCCGCCGCGGTGGAGCTGGCGCAGCGCACCGAGGAGGAGCTGCGGCGGGCGGCGGCGGCGCTCCGGGCCGGCGCCTTCGAGGTGGCGCAGAAGGTGGAGCAGGCGCAGCGCCGGCTCCGGGAGCTGGAGCGGGCGCTGGAGGAGTCCCGCTCGCGGGCCACCGCGGCGCAGTCGGGAGACCTCGCCGCCCAGGCGCGCGAGGTGGGCGGGGTGAAGCTCCTCGCCGCGCGCGTCCAGGGCGACGGGAAGGCCCTGCGCGACCTCGCCGACAAGCTCCGCGACCGGCTGGGGAGCGGCGTGGTGGCGCTGGGGAGCGAGCACGAGGGGAAGGCGGTGCTCCTGGTGGCCGTGACCCGGGACCTCACCGCGAGGCTCAAGGCCGGCGACCTGGTGCGCGAGGCGGCGAAGCTCGTGGGCGGCTCGGGCGGCGGCAAGCCGGACCTGGCGCAGGCGGGCGGACCGGACGCCGCCGGGCTGGACCGGGCGCTGGCGCGCGTCGGCGAGCTCGTGGGCGCGGCGCGGTAGCTCCGCGGCCCGGCGCGCGGAACGGGGAACCGGGCCGGCGTCAAGGGGCCAGCGCGATTCCGGGGGCGCGGCCGCGCCGCCGAGGTTTGACCGCGGCGCCGGTGCGGCCCTACGATCCCGCGCCGAAAGGGGACAGCCACGGAGCGAGCGACCCGGAGAGCGTGGGCCTCCCAGGCCGTGGTGGATTTCGCCGCGGCGCGCGGGGACCGCCGGCTTCGCGAGGCGCAGCTGCGCCTGCGGGGCACGGTGGATTCGAACCGCCGCGCCCTCTCCCGCCTCTTCCAGAGCGGGCTCATCTTCACCCGCCAGGGCTCGCGGCTCGGCCGCGAGCTGCTCCTCGCCCACCAGCACCTGGTGCGGGCCGGAGACCTCCTCGGCCGGCTCGGCGAGCCCGCGGGGAGCGGCCGGGGCGCCGAGGCCGAGGCTCTCTTCGGCCAGGTCCAGACCCTGGTGGCGCGGGCCGCCGAGCTCTCGGCACGCTCCGAGGGCCTGCTGGCCCGCGAGCTGTAGCCCGGGCCGCCGCGGCGCCCCTTGCGCGCCGCCTTCCGTCAGGCTAGACACATTTCCGTGATAACGGAGGGTGCCGTGTCCGCGACCGCCCGAGACCTGCTCGCCGAGAAGAACAGCTCCGTCGTCTACACCGCTGCGCCCGGGGACACCGTCGCCGAGGCCTGCCGGGCGATGGAGGCGCGGCGCGTCGGCTGCCTGGTCGTCGTCGAGGGGAGCCGCGTCGAGGGGCTCCTCGGCGGCCGCGAGGTCGTCGAGCGGGTGGTGGCCGCCGGGCGCGACCCCGAGGCGACGCGCGTCGCCGAGGTGATGGCGCGCGGCGTGCCGACCGTCGGGCCGGAGGAGCCGGTGGAGCGGATCGAGGCGCGGATGCGCGAGCGCCACCTCCGCCTGCTGCCGGTGGCCGGGGACCGGGGAACGCTGCTCGGCGTGGTGACCCGCGGCGACGTCGCCGCCTGGCGCGCCGCGGCGGCGCGCGACGCCGCTCCCCCCTCGCCCTGAATCCGCCTACTCCGCGGCGCTGCCCCCCCGCCGCAGGAAGGCGGGGATGTCGTACTGGTCCTCGTCGAGGGGCTTGAAGCCGGCCGGATCCACCGCGCGCCTGGGCAGCGGGGGCGGTCGCGCCGCCGCGGGGGCGGCGGCGCGGGCCGGGGCCGGGCGCGGCGCCTCGCGGGGCAGCTCGGCGACCGGCGCCGGGACCGGCTTCGCCGCGGCGGGCCTCGCCGCCACCACCGGGAGCGAGGCCTGCCGGGGCGCGGCGGCGCGGGCCGGCGACTCCTTGCCCGCGAAGCCGGTGGCGATGACGGTGATCTTCACCTCCTCGGCCATGCGCTCGTCGATGACCGAGCCGAAGATGATGTTCGCCTCGGCGTCGGCCGC